>DAITNH010000160.1:2452-11878 GCA_036834745.1 Prolixibacteraceae bacterium | reverse complement strand
CATGGAAAATTTGGGATACCTTCCATATTTAATTGTTGCTACAGCTCAAACCCAAGCCTACAATCATGTTCAGCAAACACATAAGAATGCAATACTCGCAATACTTGACTGTTATTCCGAATTTCATAATTACATACTGGAATGGGAAGCCAGTGAAATCAGGGTTTATGTTGATTCAAAATTATACTTTACATTCAAAAATCAGGGAACCGGCTTTCAGGTTTGGCCTTTCGACAAGCGTTTTCACCTCCTTCTAAATGTTGCTGTCGGCGGAACATTTGGCGGTCCGCAAGGCATCGACGATCGTATTTTCCCCCAATCGATGGTGGTTGATTATGTCAGGGTTTATCAGAAAAAATAATGAGTGCATTTTTGATTACCTTATTTCTGAACTGCTGAAAATATTTACTGCATGATTGTACATTGGATTCATTTAAATGATATTTTTGAACCGAATTTATATCATTATGGTGGCAATTAGAAAGATAGGGTTTTCATTAATTTTTGTGCTGATTGTTATCAGCCAGATTTTTGCGTTCCCCTCTGATTGCGGTTCAACCAACAATTTTGCGGATTCAGAAACCACAGATTCCGTTCCACGTCAGGAGATTCAATCACCAGTCAGCAGTTACTTATTTGCCATCGAGGTTAATAATTATGCGCAGACAATTACCGATAAACACCGTCTGGGTGCAGTGAATATTCTTCCAAACCGGCACATTCCGCTCAACTTTGATTTTCGGACTTATGCTGATTTTCCGATTCCAACCATCTACAGTTCTCCAGTTCCAATTTTTATTCGAGGGCACGCTTTGCTGAATTAGTCTTTTCTCACTTTCGTTTGCCGTAAAAAACCAGCTCCGGATGATGCTCATCCGCTTGTTTTTGGTTTGCTGATTATTGTCCTTCAGATTCTGTCGCGGCATTCTCAATACGGATTAGTGTGAAATATCTATTCGGATAAACAAAAAATATCAATAAAAATGGAAACTAAAGAACAGGCCAATGAGCCAAAAAAGAAAAAAATGAATGATTTTGTACTGACATTTCTGGGAATCGCAGCCCTCATTGCAGCGTTATTCCTGGTGAAATATATAATCCATGCAATGCAGCTCATTTAGAAATTATATAATTGGATAACCGGAAGTCCTGTTGGTGATCATACGATTTCCGGCAGGACTTCTTTTTTCTCCTGAATTTGAATGCATCCTTAAATTTTCTCTGAACTTAGGCTCGGCAAATATTGTTTTATACCACAGGTATTTATTAATTCGTTTCTTTACTTTCCATTTTGTCAGATGACAAAAGAAAGTTGAAAAACATTAGTCTTTAATCTTATGGCACTCGAAAAATCATGGCGTTGGTTTGGTTTCGGCGATTCGGTTTTGCTGACTGATCTGAAACAGATGGGAATTGAAGGAGTAGTTACCGCATTGCACCACATTCCGAACGGCGAAGTTTGGCCTGTTGAGGAAATCATGAAAGTGAATTCGGCCATTGAAGCACAAGGGATGCGCTGGACAGTGGTGGAAAGCCTGCCGGTTTCGGAAGGAATAAAAATCCGGAGCAATGATTACAACAGGCTTGTGGCCAATTACAAACAATCGCTCCTGAATCTTGGAAAATGTGGCATCGACACAGTTTGCTACAACTTTATGCCGGTGCTCGACTGGGTTCGTACAAGTTTGCATTATCAGTTGCCGGATGGGGGAGAAGTGATGTATTTTGATTTTGCCACGTTTGTGGCTTTCGATGTTTTTATTCTGAAACGACCCAATGCTGCGGCTGACTATCCGGAGGAAATTGTTGCCAAAGCTGAACAAATCGCCGCTTCAATGACTGAAGAAGAGCAGGAAAAACTTGCCCACAACATTATCGTGGTTTCTCAGGGTTTTATAGATGGAACCATCGATGGTTCGGTTACCGATTATAAAAAGGCATTCCTTTCATTTCTTGGAACCTACAGTCACATTGATTCCGCTAAACTCCGCGAACATTTGTCGCTGTTCCTGAAAGATGTAATTTCCACTGCCGAATACGCTGGCGTAAACCTGTGCATCCATCCGGATGATCCGCCATTTCCTGTGCTCGGATTGCCGCGAATCGTCAGCACTCAGGACGATCTGGAATGGATCTGCAATCAGGTTGATTCAACATCCAACGGAATAACATTTTGTACCGGTTCGCTTTCTGTAAACCGACAAAATAATCTGGAACAAATCGTTGAAAAATTGGCGCCGCGTATTCATTTTACCCACTTGCGCAACAATGTATTTTTCGAAAACAAGGCATTTCATGAATATGGCCACATCGAAGGAGATATTGACATGTATCCGATCGTAAAAGCTTTGCTGAAAGAGCAAATCCGCAGAAAAGCAACTGGTCGCAAAGATTTTCGCATTCCTTTCCGGCCCGATCACGGCGTTAAAATGCTCGACGATTACAACCGATCCGCCAATCCGGGTTATCCGCTTATTGGCCGTCTGAAAGGACTTGCCGAACTCTCCGGAATGCAAATGGCGATTGAGAGGGAACTGATGGGGAAGTGATTAGTAGCCGAAGAATGTTGTAATTGTTATCATTGTTGTAATAAGGAATATCGTTGATTTTCAGCCATTCAATAACAACGACAACAAATACAACCACGACAACCGGAAAACCCATCCTTTCTTCCGGAGAAATTTTTATTTTTGCTAACTAAAATCCAATAACCCTAATATTCAATCCATGAACAAAAACTTGATACCCGTGATTGCTGTTGCTACAATGTTATCGGCCTGTGCCGGAGGAGGACAGAAAACTGCCGAAAAAGAAACTCCCAAATTTACCGGTGCTGCCGGCGAAGTAAAGCTGATGACGCTCGATCCCGGCCATTTTCATGCCGGTCTTATCCAGAAATCAATGTATGAACAGATTGATCCGACTGTTTTCGTTTATGCTCCTGATGGTGACGACTTAACCCAACATCTGGCCCGTATAGAAGGATTCAACTCACGTGCGGAAAGTCCTACGGCATGGGTTGAGAAAGTTTATACAGGAAACGATTACCTCGAAAAAATGCTGACTGAAAAACCCGGTAATGTGATGATGGTTGCCGGAAACAATGCAAAAAAGACCGAGTACATCCAAAAAGCCATTGAGGCTGGAATAAATGTTTTTGCCGACAAACCAATGGTAATTACGCCCGAAGCTTTTCCAATTCTGGAGCAGGCATTCAAAACTGCAGAAGAGAAAGGTGTTTTACTGTACGATATTATGACCGAACGGCACGAAATTACTTCTATCGTTCAGCGCGATTTGGCTAATAATGCGGAGGTTTTTGGTGGTTTGGTTGACGGAACTCCAGAGCAGCCTGCAGTAACCAAGGAAAGCGTTCACCACTTCTCAAAAATGGTTGCAGGTAGCGCATTGAAACGTCCGTCCTGGTTTTTTGATGTAGCCCAGCAAGGCGAAGGTATTGTGGATGTTACCACTCACCTTGTTGATCTGGTTCAGTGGGGCTGTTTTCCCGGAGTGATCGTGAACAAAACGGATGTGCAGATGATTTCGGCCAAACGATGGACGACCGATATTTCTCCGGTTCAGTTCGAAAAAGTTACTTCACTAAAAGAATTCCCCGAATTTCTGAAAAAGGATGTGACGGATGGAACTCTGAAAGTATATTCTAACGGTGAAATGGTTTATAAACTGAAAGGCAAAGTGGCCAAAGTATCAGTTATCTGGAATTTTGAAGCCCCCGAAGGAACAGGCGATACCCATTACAGCATTATGCGCGGTAACATTTGCAATGTGATGATCAGACAGGGGAAAGAGGAAGGATACAAGCCTACCGTTTACATTGAGGCTACTGCAGCGAGCGATTTGGTCGCCTTTGAAGCCAGCTTGAAAAAAGCGGTTGAGCAGGATATCGCCGCCAAATATGCAGGTTTGACACTGAAAAAACTGGCCGATAAACTCTGGACAGTAGAAATTCCTGCCCAATACAGTGTTGGCCACGAAGCTCACTTTGGCCAGGTAACCGAATTTTATCTGAAATATCTGAAAGATGGCAAATTACCCGAGTGGGAAGTTCCAAACATGATTACCAAATATTACACAACCACCGAAGCCTTGAAATTGGCCAAACAGTAATCATGGCAAAATGGGAATAAGAATCAATCATCTGCAACACATTGGGATACCTGTTACTAACCTGAAGGTTTCTGAAGCTTTTTACCAGAAGTTAGGCTTCATAAAGGTGACGAGTTCAGAATTTGATCACAACGGCAATATGGGCAAAATGATGATGATGCAATTAAAGGATATTATCATTGAATTGTATCAACTGCCTGAAAATGATCTGAATGAAATAAGAAGCAGAAATGACGGGCACATCGATCATGTAACTTTTGATGTGAGTGATATTGATCAGACCTATTCCGCAGTAAAAGAAGCATCTTTTCAAATTCTTGAAGAACAGCCGGTTTTTTTGCCATTCTGGAAAAACGGGTGTAAATATTTCAATATTGTTGGACCTGATGGTGAGCGTTTGGAGTTTAATCAGATTCTCTGAAGTATTACGTTTGAGGAATATAAAATAAACGAAAGGCTACCTGTATTCAGGTAGCCTTTCGTATTTTTGGAGAAATAATCTGATCTGGAAATGAAAAACCGTATTCAAATCATTCAGGGCGACATCACCAAACTCGAAGTTGATGCCATTGTGAACGCGGCCAACTCTTCGCTAATGGGCGGTGGAGGTGTTGATGGAGCTATTCATCGGGCAGGCGGACCAGGTATCCTATCTGAATGCCGTGAAATCGTTGCCAGGCAAGGACGTTGCGCAACAGGTAATGCAGTAATCACTTCAGGAGGAAATCTTCCGGCCAAATATGTTATTCATACGGTTGGACCGGTTTGGCATGGCGGAAATAACAACGAAGCTGAATTACTTGAAAACGCATATCTAAATTCCCTGAAATTAGCTTTGGGAAAAGGGATCGAAACCATTGCTTTCCCAAACATCAGCACCGGAGTTTATGGATTTCCGAAGGACAAAGCTGCGGAGATTGCAGTTAAAACAGTCGCTGAATTTTTAACCGAAACAGATCAAATTCAACACGTGTATTTTGTCTGTTTTGATCAGGAGAACTACGAGTTGTATAAATTTCTTCTGAATTTGTAGTTGCCGGTATATATTAATCTGCCTCAAAATCTTCCCATCCGTCGATAAAATCACCCCAAACGTCTATTGCATTTTATTAAGAATTGAAGCTGGAGTAGTTTCGGTTCAAAATAGAAAAGCATTAGAACAATGAAAACAATTACAACCATTACAACAAGTTTATTGATCTTCGGTCTTCTGATGATCCTTTCCGGATTCACAGGCCAGGCTCAACCCAAAACCTGGACACTGGAAGAATGCATCAACTATGCGTTGAGCAAAAACATTCAGATTCAGAAAACAGGACTGACGAACGACCGGAATCAGCTTTATTCCGACCAGGCAGAGGCCAATCGTTTGCCCTCTGTGAACGCGTCGGTTCGCGAAAACTTCAACTGGTACAAAGGGTTCGATTCTACAACCGGCTCGTATGGAAGCAGCAGCGGAGCAAACAGTACCAATTATTCGCTGAACTCAAGCGTTTCACTCTACAATGGCCAGAAGCTGACCAACAAGATCAAGATGGCCGAACTCGATGTACAGAGCGGACATCTTTATTCAGAAACGGTAAAGGAATCGGTTGGGTTGAATATCCTCAACGCTTACCTGCAGGTTTTGTATGCCTACGAAAGTGTCAGCAATGCCGAAAAGCAAATTGAATCGACCACAGAACAACTGAATCTGTCGAAGGAACGGATGGATCTGGGTGTTATTTCTATGTCGGACTATTTGCAGATCAAATCGGAACTGGCCGCCGAAAAATCGACATTGGCCAGTGCTCAAAGTCAGTTGGCAATGGGCAAGGTTACGCTGATGCAACTGATGGAATTGCCGGTTGATGCCAGCTTTGAAGTCAGTTCACCGAACCTGGACAGTTTGCTGATTGATTCAGCTAATCCTGATGCCCAGGAAATTTACAACCTCGCACTGGGAATTAAACCACAAATCAAAAATGCCGAACTGACCAAAGAAAGTGCCTTACTGGATGTGAAAATTGCAAAAGCTGACGGGCTACCAAGTCTTTCGATGGATGCAGGTTTGTCGACCGGCTATTCGAGCCTGACTAAAAATGCCGGGTACACCAGCCAGTTACAGGATAAAGTAAACCCATCAGTCGGACTTTCACTCTCCATCCCGATTTTCCAGAAAAAGCAGATTAAAACGAATGTTGCTCTGGCAAATATATCGGTGTCTGACGCTGAACTCGACGAGATCAATACTAAAAATGAGCTTCGCAAAAACATAGAACAAGCTTGTGCTGACGTGGTTTCAGCAGAAAGTCAGTACGCTGCAAGTCAGGAGCAGAATCAATCTACCCAGGAATCCTACGATGTGACAACCGAAAAATACAAACAGGGATTGCTCAATTCGGTCGATTTCCTGATTCAAAAAACAAACCTGATTACTTCAGAAAGCAAATTGTTGCAATCGAAATTCAACGTGATTTTCAGCTACAAAGTGCTCGACTTTTACAAGGGAATTCCATTGACACTTTAAAAAACACATATCATGAAAAAGAGTATAATTTACATCGGATCGGCAGTAGCAGTACTTGCCATTGGCTATCTGGCTTACAAAACGCTTGGAACCACCAAAGAAACAGTTTCATTCGAAACTGTAAAAATTGAAAAAGGAACGATTAGCAACACGATCACTGCAACAGGAACACTGGAAGCAATCAAAACGGTTAATGTTGGTACCCAGGTTTCAGGAGTAATCGAGAAAATATTTGTTGACTTTAATTCCCTGGTAAAGAAAGGCCAATTGCTGGCCCAACTGGACGAAACTCCGTTGCTGGCACAGCTCGAGCAAAGCAAGGCATCGGTTGATCAGGCCGAAGCACAGGTGAAATACCAGAAAGCAACCTACGAACGTTACAAGGCGCTGATCGCAAAAAAACTCATCGCTCAGTCGGACTTTGACCTCGCCGAGTACAATTACAACAATGCGCTGGGTTCGTTGAGCAATGCAAAGTCGATGTACGACAAAAACAAAATTAACCTGTCGTATGCCCGGATTTATTCGCCAATCGACGGAATTATCCTTGACCGCGCCGTTGACGAAGGTCAGACTGTGGCCGCAAGTTTCAACACTCCAACACTGTTTACCATTGCCAACGATTTAACTCAAATGCGGGTGGAAGCTATGATTGATGAAGCTGACATAGGTCAGGTTCGCAATGATCAGCGTGTTGAATTTACAGTTGATGCATTCCCATTGCGGAAATTCTCGGGTTCGGTAACCGAAATCAGGCTTCAACCGGTTTCATCGGCCAATGTAATTACATACACTGTTGTCATCAATGCTCCAAATCCTGACAAAGTTTTAATGCCCGGAATGACAGCCAACGCAACCTTCTTTGTCACTGAAAAAACGGATATTGTACTGGTTCCGGCAAAAGCCGTCCGGTTTACACCCGATCCTGCCGCACTGGCCGAATACAATCAAAGTATTTCCGGAGGTGGGGCACAGGCTTCTGAACCACAAACCCCACCAATCAATAGTGATGCTTTTTCGGATCAACCATCAGGAGGTGAAGGACAAACGGTTTGGATCAAACAAGGTGCGATGATTCATCCACAACAAATTAAGGTTGGCGTTACCGATGAAATTCATTACGAAGTTTTATCAGGATTAAAAGAAGGCGATGAAGTAGTTGTTTCGGCAACTTCGACAGGCAGCACCACACAAGCAGCTACCGCAGTTAAAAGTCCGTTTATGCCACAAAGACCGGGAAGTAACCGAACAACAACAACTAAGTAATTATGAAGAAGACAATTATAGAAGTCAGGGACCTGAGAAAAGATTTTTACGTGGGTGAAATCACGGTACATGCCCTGAAAGGAATTAACCTCGAGATCAAAGAAGGCGAATTTGTTGCCATCATGGGAACCAGTGGCTCCGGGAAATCAACCATGCTGAACGTTTTGGGCTGTCTGGATTTGCCAACTTCAGGAAGTTATCATTTGGATGGAATCAGCATGGGCGAACTTTCGAAAAATGAGCTGGCCGGTTTACGCAACATTAAATTAGGGTTTGTCTTTCAGTCGTACAACCTTTTATCGCGAACTTCGGCACTCGAAAACGTTGAACTTCCGCTTTTCTATAACTCAAAAGTGAAACCGAGAGAACGTCGCGAACGTGCCGAGGCAGCTCTTGAAGCAGTTGGCCTGACTGATCGGATGCATCACATGCCCAATCAGTTATCCGGAGGTCAGCAACAACGAGTGGCCATTGCCCGCTCGCTTGTAAACGATCCGGTCGTTATTCTGGCCGACGAAGCGACCGGAAACCTTGACACCCGGACTTCCTACGAAATTATGGCGCTGCTTCAGGATTTGAACCAAAAAGGCAAAACTATTGTGTTTGTAACACACGAGGCCGACATTGCCAGGTTTATGACCCGTCAGGTGGTTTTCCGCGATGGACACATTATCCGTGAAGAAATGGTTACCGACCGAAACAATGCCGTTGAATTGCTCAAAGCCCTTCCAATTGAAGAGTTGGTTTAGGAGTCGGAAGACCGAAGACGGAAGTCAGAAGAATCAATACAAAAGTCCGAAGGACTTGAATATGAATAACCTACGGCGAAACCGGAGGTATTGAATAAGATGCAATCTGGAACCCTGAAATGGGTTCAACAATATTAATTACGCATATCATGAATTATACAAATTCAGTAAAAATAGCCTTGAGTGCCCTGAGAAGAAATAAATTCCGGGCATTCCTTACCATGCTGGGGATCATTATCGGGGTCGCTTCGGTAATCGTGATGCTGGCCATCGGACAGGGTTCAAAGAAGAGCATTCAGGACCAAATGTCGGGAATGGGAACCAACCTTATTTTTGCCATGCCGGGAGCTGAGCAAAAAGGCGGAGTGCGGATGGGAAACAGCGACGCAAAAAACCTGAAACTGACAGATATTGATGCCATCGAAAAGAATTGTCCGGCTATCAGCGATGTTTCTCCTGAAGTACGTTCGAGCGGACAGGCGGTTGTTGGTAACCAGAACTGGCCAACTACTATTTACGGGGTTAACAACAAGTATTTCAATATCCGGAAATATACCATTGGAACTGGTCGCAGTTTCACCGAAACCGAGATTCAGACCTATGCCAAAGTCTGTTTGGTAGGTCAGACGATCGTTGAGAATTTGTTCGGAAAGATTGATCCGATTGGGCAAACCATCCGGTATAAAAATATTCCGCTCCTGATTATTGGAGTATTGGGCGAAAAAGGTGAAAACGGAATGGGACAGGATCAGGACGACCTGATTATGGCTC
>DAITNH010000160.1:0-2352 GCA_036834745.1 Prolixibacteraceae bacterium | reverse complement strand
GGCGAAAAAGGTGAAAACGGAATGGGACAGGATCAGGACGACCTGATTATGGCTCCCTACACTACGGTTCAAAAGCGAATTTTGGCCATCACTCACATTCAGAGTATTGCTGCATCGGCAGCCAGCGAAGAATTGAATGACGCTGCAATTGCCCAGCTCACCGAATCGTTGCGAAGCAGCCATAAACTGAAAGCAGGCGAAGAGGACGATTTTCAGGTAAGGTCACAATCTGAAATGGTACAAATGTTTAGCTCTATCAGCGATATCATGACCGCACTGCTGGGAGCCATTTCAGGAATCTCGCTGCTCGTTGGCGGTATCGGTATCATGAATATCATGTATGTATCGGTTACAGAACGTACCCGCGAAATCGGGCTCAGGCTTTCGGTTGGCGGACGCGGTAATGACATCCTGATGCAATTTCTGATCGAATCGATACTGCTGAGCGTTTTTGGCGGTGTAATCGGAATTACACTCGGAATTTTAGCAACATCGATTACCGCTTCAATTATGAGCTGGCCAGTGGTTATTTCAACATTTTCAGTGGTTATGGCATTTCTGGTTTGTTCGGCCATTGGTATTTTCTTCGGATGGTATCCTGCCCGTAAAGCTGCCGGCTTGAACCCGATTGATGCGTTGAGGTACGAATAAAGTGAATTATTGACGATTTTACAATTTACGATTGACAATTCAAAGAATAGGCAAAATCGTAAATCGTAAATGGTTAAATTGTAAATGGTATATTATCTTTGATAAAAATGACCAACATGTTCAAGACCATCTCCATTTCTGATAAAAAAATAGCGTTAATCCTCCATGCCATTGCCTGGATTATCGTTATTATTATTCCGTTCTACCTTAGCAATGCCTTTGGGGATGGGGATCAGCACCGGTTGTACCAGTTCTATGTCCACACTTTTTCGGCAGTGCTTATATTTTATATAGGTTATTTATGGTTGGTACCACGGTTTTTCCTTCAGGATAAAAAAGCCCATTACCTCATCATTTTGGTTGGTTTAATCCTTGCCACTTATGGAATAACCAGTTTTATTAATGAAACGTTGCTCAGTGATCCTGTTCGGGATGCAAAATTTATGGAGGCTTTTAAGAAGGCAACGGGTGAAAAAGCGATACCACCATTTAAAGTATTTGGGTTTTTCAACCATATTCTGGCCTCTGTCCTGATTTCAGGCTTTGCGATGGGACTTGGTGTGATGGAAAAATTGAAACAAAATGAAAAGAAGCAAAAGGAGCTGGAAAAAGAAAAACTAAATTCGGAACTGGCATTCCTGAAAAATCAGGTCAGTCCACACTTTTTCTTCAATACCCTGAATAATATTTACTCACTAATCGGAATCGACGGGCCGACTGCCCAGCATTCGGTGCTTAAATTGTCGAAACTGATGCGGTACCTGCTGTATGAATCGGAACACGGAGAAACACAAATGAGTCACGAAATCGATTTCATGAACAACTACATCGACCTGATGAAGTTACGATTGAGCCCAAGGGTTGAACTTCAGATTGAGTTTCCAAAAGAATTTCCGGATTTCTCAATTCCACCCTTGCTTTTTGTTCCTTTTATTGAGAATGCCTTTAAACACGGGATTAGTTCCCGCGATCGTTCGTTCATTACCATACGGATGGAAATTAATGATGAAAAGATCAGTTTTATTGCTGAAAACAGCATGGGAAAAAGCAGTCAGACCGGTGATTTGCAACATTCGGGTATTGGTTTGGAAAACGTACGGAAGCGGCTGGCTTTGCTGTTCCCGGATAAACACGAACTGGTCATCAAACAGGATGAGGCGGTTTTTCAGGTTCATCTTTCGATTCAAAAAGAAAAGCTCAGGATATGAAGTTAAGAACCGTTGCCATTGACGACGAACCGCTTGCCCTTCGGTTGGTGAGTGATTACATTGAGAAGACACCTTTTCTGGAATCGTTTGGTGCTTTCGATAATCCGTTGGATGCCATTGATTTTCTTTCAACGCAATCGGTTGATTTGATTTTTGTTGATATTCAAATGCCCGACCTGACCGGAATTGAGTTTGCCCGAACTTTGGAAAATGCACCAAAAATAATTTTTACTACTGCCTACGAAAAGTACGCACTCGAAGGGTTTAAACTTAATGCCATTGATTATTTACTGAAGCCATTCAGCTACGAAGAATTCCTTAAGGCGGCGCAGAAAGCACGGAAACAATCGGAACTGGAGGCAAGTGCATTGCCATCGATTGAAGCAAATAACCAGTTTTTATTCCTGAAGTCGGAATACAAAATCAGGCGCATCAACTTTAACGATATTCTGTACATCGAAGGTTTAAAAGACTACATCAAAGTTTATACAAC
>DAITNH010000159.1:0-11883 GCA_036834745.1 Prolixibacteraceae bacterium | reverse complement strand
AAGTTCCGGATCTCAACCGTCTGGGATATAATCTTCAGGTAGTAACATTCACTCCACCCATCGATTCATCAAACATGACCCCGGCCATCTGGGTGAAAATAGCCAGTACCATAGAACGGAATTACAGCAAGTACGATGGATTTGTAATTTTGCACGGTACCGATACCATGGCCTACACTGCTTCAGCGCTAAGCTACATGTTTGAAAACCTCGACAAACCAATTGTTTTGACCGGATCACAGCTCCCGATCGGCATATTGAGGACTGATGGTAAGGAAAACCTGATTACCTCGATACAGATAGCAGCAGCAAAAAGAAACGGCAAAGCCATCGTTCCGGAGGTCTGTGTGTATTTCAATTCAAAACTATTTCGGGGCAACCGCATATCGAAAAGACATGCCGATGACTTCAGCGCTTTTTCCTCCGTTAATTATCCCGCACTTGCCAACGCCGGAGTTGAAATAAAGTTTTTTCAGGAGAATATCCACCGTTCTGTGCTCAAAGGAATATTGAAAGTAAGGACTCATTTCGATGAAAATGTGGTCATTTTAAAAATATTTCCGGGCATTGGCCGGATGGTTTTTGAAAATATACTGAATATTCCCGGCCTGAAAGGAGTCGTTTTGGAATCATTTGGATCGGGCAACATCCCTACCTCCCGGTGGATGATCAGTCAGATAAAAAGCGCAATTAAACGAAAAATAATATTTCTGAATGTTACTCAATGTCAGGGCGGTGCAGTTAAAATGGGCCAGTATGAAACCAGTTCTGAATTGTTAAGTGCAGGTGTGGTAAGTGGTAAAGATATGACGACAGAAGCAGCGATTACCAAGCTGATGTTCCTGTTGGGACAAGGATTGGAACATGAAGAAATCAAGATACATTTAAATAAAAGTTTGATTGGAGAAATTAGTGAATAGCTTTTATTGTTGTTGTATTTTTTTTCGTAATTTGCAGCCCTGAAAAATAGAGTGCCAGAAGAGTATTGGAGAGATGCAGGAGCGGCTTAACTGGCACGCCTGGAAAGCGTGTGTACCTCAAAAGGGTACCGAGGGTTCGAATCCCTCTCTCTCCGCTTTCAAAAATTGGTCTTGTAAATATTGAAATTATTTTAAGTTCATCCTTAAATTTGTAAAAACCACTTAGTAAGCATTTAATACTGAACAAATTAAATAACAATAAATAAATAAAACTTAAAAATTCAGAAGATTTACTAATTAAAATTTAAAACCAAGATGAAAAAACTATTTGCGTTAATAGCAGTTCTATGTATGCTGTTTGTTACAGCATCAACCAGTGTAGTCGCTCAGGACAATGCAGCCCCGGCAGCAACTGAGGTACAAAAAGCTGAACCAGCAGCTCCGGCAGTAGTTGCTGATGCTGAGGAAAAAGCAGCAGTTCAGGCAGAAGGTGGAAAGTCTCTTCACAGTGCGTTGAAACAGAAATTTATTGAAGGGGGCCCGGGCTTCATGTCTTCAATTCTTGTTGCTTTGATTTTAGGTCTTGCCCTTTCTATTGAAAGAGTTGTTTATCTGAACCTTGCTACCAGCAACAACAAAAAATTACTTGTTAAAATTGAAGATGCATTAAATACCGGTGGTATCGAAGCTGCAAAAGAAGTTTGCCGTAACGAACGTGGACCAGTTGCAAGTATTTTCTATCAGGGACTGGATCGTTCACACGAAGGACTGGATGTTGTAGAAAAAACAGTTGTTGCCTATGGTGGCGTTCAGGCTGGCCTACTTGAAAAAGGTTTGAGCTGGATCGCTCTGTTCATAGCTCTTGGACCAATGCTTGGTTTCATGGGAACAGTTATCGGTATGATCGGTGCTTTCGACGCTATCGAGGTTGCAGGTGATATCAGCCCGACATTGGTTGCCAGTGGTATCAAAGTCGCTTTGATCACAACTGTATTCGGACTTGTTGTTGCTATGATACTTCAGGTATTCTACAACTACTGTGTATCAAAAATTGACGGTATTGTTAACAGCATGGAAGATGCTTCAATTTCATTGATTGACATCCTGGTAAAATACAATTCTAAAAAATAAATAATCCTATGAAATTTGCTAAAATAACAACAATAATGTTATGGGTATTTCTGGGCATTACTGTATTTCTTGTAATTTCGCTGTTATCCAACCTTAACGAAAATGTTTTGGATCCAAGTATGGACACTTGGGTTAACGTGAATTTATTCTGGGCATATATATTGTTCGGCATAGCCATTGCTGCTGCATTAATATTGGAATTCGCAAATACTATCACCGACAAAAAAGCAACAAAAAGTGCACTTATTGCAATTGCATTTTTAGGTTCGGTAGTCTTAATTGCCTATTTGTTTTCTGACAGTAGTATCCCGAAATTCTATGGAGTTGAAAAATTCATTGAAGCTGGAGATTTAACTCCCAATGTATCCAAATGGATTGGAACCGGCTTGATTGCTACATACATTTTGAGCGGACTTGCTGTAATCGGGATTATCTGGTCTTCCATATCCAGTATTTTTAGATAACCAGCGGTTTTAAAATCGCAGAAAAAAAACGATATGAGAAAAACACCTGAAATACCTTCTGCATCAATGGCCGACATTGCCTTCATGTTGCTTATCTTCTTCCTGGTTGCTACAACCATGGACGTTGATAGTGGATTGGAGCGTGTATTGCCACAAATGCCGCCTGAAGTACAGGAAGATACGCCTCCAATTAAAGAACGAAATGTTTTTTCAGTTCTTCTGGATCAATATGACCGTTTGATGGTTGAGGGTGAAATCATTCGAGTTGAAGATCTTCGGGCAAAGGCCAAAGAATTCATGACAAATCCACGTAACCTCGAAACTTTACCGGAAACGAAAGCTACAGAAATTCCGTTAATTGGCAATTTTGAGGTAACAAAAGGAGTTATTTCACTACGTAACGACCATGGAACCCAATACGGAACGTATATATCTGTTCAAAACGAGTTGGTAGCAGCCGTAAATGAATTAAGAGACGAATTTGCTTCGGCAAAATTTGGAAAAACTTATGCCAATTGTACCAACGAACAAAGAGAAGCTATTCGTGAAGCAATTCCATCAAGAATCTCTGAAGCTGAACCTAAAATGGTAGGAGGGAAGAAATAATATGTCAAAATTTAGAAAAAGTAATGCTAAAGAAACGCCGGCAGTTTCAACTGCTTCGTTGCCTGATATTGTTTTCATGTTACTATTCTTCTTCATGGTTACTACAACCATGAGAGAAGTGACATTGAAAGTAAGAACGACCTTGCCTTCAGCTACAGAACTTTCCAAACTGGAAAAAAAATCATTGGTTAGCTATATTTATGTTGGCCCGCCACAGAAACAATATACAAAAATGTTCGGTACTGAACCTCGTATTCAGCTAAACGATGTTTTTGCAAAAGTTTCTGACATTCCTGATTTTATTCTTGCTGAACGCGCTGCCAGAGATGAAGCTGAAATTCCATTTATGGTAACTTCATTAAAGGTGGATGAATTCACAAAAATGCAAATCGTTGGTGAGATTAAAACGGAATTGCGTAAAGCTGCGGCTTTGCACATAAACTATTCTTCTCGCAAGCCAATAGCAAAAAATTAAAAATAATAAAACCTGTTTTAAAGGGAAGTTAGCAATGACTTCCCTTTATTTTTGTCTATTATTTAAACATTTCCACATAAACCAATCACATTAAAATCAGTAGTTTCCATCCTCCCGATTACGTTGCGGGTGCTAAAAAATGCGTTACTTTGTACCGTTACAATTTATTTTATTCGTTTTATGAAATTTGATGACTACCGCATTTCTCCTGAAATAAAGAGAAACCTCCTGGAATCAGGCTTTCGCCGCCCAACCGACATTCAATACAAAGCCATTACTCCAATTCTGAAAGGAGATGATGTGTTGGCCATTGCACAAACAGGTACCGGAAAAACTGCGGCCTTTGCCATTCCTGTAATCGACATTATTCATCAACTGAAAAGCAGCAGCCGCAGCGACTATATTTACTGTTTGGTGATGGTCCCGACCCGCGAACTTGCACTTCAAATTACCGGAGTATTCCAAACCATCGGCCAGCACACAAGGGTTAAAACAGCTTGCGTATTCGGTGGCGTAGATCAGGATCCACAGATTTCGACACTAAAACATGGAATAGATATCCTTGTAGCAACACCCGGACGAATGTTTGACCTGGTCAGTCAGGGGCATGTTCTCCTCGACAAAATACAGATTCTAGTTTTGGACGAAGCTGACCACATGCTTGCTCTTGGATTTATTAAAGACATCCGGCAATTGATTCACAACCTACCCAAAAACAGGCAAACTCTTTTCTTTTCGGCAACCATCAATCCTGAAATTAAAGAATTGGCCTATTCTCTGGTAACAAATCCAATCAGAATAGAAATTTCGCCCAAGAATCCGGTAGCAAAAAATGTAACTCATTCAGTGGCAATGATTGACATGGATGACAAACGCTTTTTCCTGGAACGCCTGGTGAAGGAAAAACCTGATTCAAAGATTTTGGTTTTTGTCAGAACAAAAGTCAGGGCAGAAAGAGTTTTCAAAGCAATGGAAAGAGTTGAAATTAAAAGCCTAACCATTCACGGCGATAAAGAGCAAAAAGACCGGATCGATGTATTGAACCGTTTTAAATCAGGAGAAGTAAAAGTGCTGATTGCCACCGATGTAAGCGCAAGGGGAATTGACATTCCGGATGTGGACTATGTCATCAATTACGATTTGCCTCAAGTTGCAGAGAATTACGTTCACCGCGTTGGACGAACAGGACGCGGTGTAAAAAAAGGATTGGCTGTATCGTTTTGCAGTCCTGAAGAAAAACCTGTTTTGGACGAAATCGAAACTTTCCTTGACCAGAAAGTGAAGGTTCTGATCATCGACAAAGAAGAATATACTGCCACTGTCGATTTGTCGGAAGATAATCCGAACGATTGGAAATCGCTGATGATAGAAGAAGCGAATAGCAAGAAATCACCAAAGAAGAAGAAAAAATAGAATTGAAAATATTCCAACTAGTAAAAACATCCTTCCGGTTTAACCGCGAAGGATGTTTTTTTTAGTACCTCCCATTGCGGAATATTTGCAATATTATAAAATAACCTAAAATAGCATTTGCTTGAATTATTATATACTTTTTTAATATAACCACGATATTTTAAAGGCTATTTTTAAATTAATTGTAAATTTATAATCAATTACCTATATTTTTATCACAACATTTCATTTTTTATATATTTTTGCTACATGAATATTTCAAAAATAAAAAGACAATAACAAAAACATAAACGATTAAATTTTTAAGATTATGGCACAATTCAGATTTAGAGCTCTTGAAGAAGTTCTTACAAGAAAACCTATTGAAGTTAAACGCGAAGAGAACCTCGTTTCTGACTTTTATGGTATGAATGTTTTCGATCGTCCAAAAATGAAGAAATATCTTTCGAAAGAAGCATTCAAAGCAGTAATCGATGCCGTTGACAATGGAACTCCCATCGACCGCAAAATGGCAGATCAGGTAGCCCAGGGGATGAAATCATGGGCCCTCGAAAACGGAGCCACCCACCTCACTCACTGGTTTCATCCATTGACCGACGGTACGGCAGAAAAGCATGATGCATTTGTTGTTCATGGCGAAAACGGCGGCGTTGTTGAAGCTTTATCAGGATCAATGCTTTCACAACAGGAGCCAGATGCTTCTTCTTTCCCAAGCGGAGGTATCCGTCAGACTTTTGAAGCCCGTGGTTATACCGCATGGGATCCATCTTCACCTGCATTCATTGTTGACAATACATTGACAATCCCAACAATATTTATTTCATATACCGGCGAAGCGCTTGATTATAAAACTCCATTGCTAAGGGCAATCGCTGCTGTTGACAAAGCCGCCACAGAAGTTTGCCAGATGTTCGACAAAAATGTTGCAAAAGTAAATGCAAACCTTGGATGGGAACAGGAATACTTCCTGGTTGACGAAGCTTTATTTATGGCCCGCCCCGATTTGATGCTGACCGGACGTACTTTGATGGGACACTCTGCCTCGAAAGATCAGCAGTTGGACGATCATTATTTCAGTTCAATTCCAACCCGTGTTTTCCGTTTCATGGAAGATCTGGAAAATGAAGCTTTCAAATTGGGTATTCCGGTAAAAACCCGTCACAACGAGGTTGCTCCAAACCAGTTTGAACTTGCCCCCATTTACGAAGAATTGAATCTGGCCAACGATCACAACCAGATGATCATGGATTTGATGAAAAAAATTGCCCGTCGTCACAATTTTGCAGTTCTTTTTCACGAAAAACCATTTGCCGGAATCAACGGTTCAGGAAAACACAACAACTGGTCATTGTCAACCGATACCGGTGTAAACTTATTTTCTCCGGGTAAAAACCCAAAATCTAATTTACAATTCCTGACTTTCGTTATCAACACACTGAAAGCATTGTATGTAAACCAGGATATGTTGCGTGCCAGCATTCTTACAGCTCCAAACACACACCGTTTGGGCGCAAACGAAGCTCCTCCTGCAATCATTTCGGCTTTCCTTGGTACTGAAATTTCCAAGATGCTCGATTTGATGGAAGTTGCTGTAGTTGACCGCAAAATGACTCCGGACGAAAAAACTGCATTGAAATTAAATATCGGTCGTATTCCAGAAATTATTCTTGACAACACCGACCGTAACCGTACCTCACCATTTGCATTTACAGGAAACCGTTTCGAGTTCCGCGCCGTGGGTTCATCTGCAAACTGTGCTTCTGCAATGATTGCGCTAAATACTGCCGTTGCCGATCAGCTTGTTAAATTTAAAATCGAAGTTGATGCATTGGTCGAAGGTGGAGTTAAAAAAGACGAGGCCATCTTCCAGGTATTGAAAAAACTAATCATCGAATCTAAACCAATCCGATTTGATGGCAACGGTTACAGCGAAGAATGGAGAATTGAAGCAGCACGTCGCGGTTTGACCAATATTACCAGTGTGCCAACTGCATTGGAAGCTTTGCACGACAAACGTGTTATTGAAATGTATGGGAAGGCCGGTGTTTTAAGCCCACGTGAAATCGAAGGCCGTATCGAAGTAGAACTGGAAAAATACACCAAGAAAATTCAGATTGAATCACGCGTTTTGGGCGATTTGGCAATCAACCACATTGTTCCAACAGCCGTTCAGTATCAGTCGATGTTGCTCGAAAATGTTAAAAACCTGAAGATTGTTTTCAGCGACGAAGAATACAAATCATTGGCTGAAGGCCGTATTGAACTGATCAGGGAAATTGGTGGTCATGTTTCATCAATCAAAGCCAAAGTGAAAGAGATGATTGAAGCCCGTAAAGTTGCCAATATCATTGAAACTGAAAAGGAAAAAACCTATGCATACGAAAAAAGTGTAAGACCTTATCTGGATGACATTCGTTATCACATTGACAAACTCGAACTGATTGTTGACAACGAGCTTTGGCCATTGCCAAAATACAGGGAATTACTATTCGTTAAATAGTTTTTACAACCTATAAATTCAAAGGCTTCCGTAATTCGCGGAAGCCTTTTTTATTTACTGAATTATCCACCTTCGCCCAATCCGACAATTTTTCAGTATCAATTCCGTTCCCCTTAAGCCGAAAAGAGTAATTTCGGACTTTCTTAGTTTTAAGTACATGAAAATTAAATTCCTGATATTGATTGCAGTCGCGATTTTGGGTTCGGCTTGTTCGGTAACCAAACTGATTTCGGATGCGGATGCCTCTTTTTCAAGAAAAGAATTTTTCGATGCTGCGGAAAAATTCAGGCTGGCCAATCAAAAAGTAAAAGACAAAACAATCAAATCCTCACTTTATTTCAAGCTTGCCGAAAGTTACCGCCAATCGGGTGATTATACGAAAGCGGCTGTTTGGTACCGGAATGCAATTCGTTCAGGGTGCAAAGATGCGACGCTTGAAATGCGATATGCCGATGCTTTGCGTGGCGCCGGAAAACCTGATGAAGCCAAACTTATTTATGAAACTGAACTGAAAAAAGATTCAAAAAATATACAAGCCATCTATGGAATGGAATCCATTCGCCGAATTCAGGAATGGAAAGAAGTTCCTGAACTTTACATCGTTGAAAACCTTAAAACAATCAATTCAGCATCCAACGATATCGCCGTTCAAATCAATCCTGAATCAGAAAAGTCCATCTTTATAAAATCGTCACGCGAAGAAGTTCCAAACAAAAAGATCAACCCGGTTACCGGACAAAAATTCGCTGATTTCTTCCAATCAGTTTACGATACCGTCAAGAAGCGATGGACACTTCCTGAACTTTTAAAAGAACCCGGTTTCCTGAATTCAACCGAAGAAGAATTATTCCTGAATTTCAGTTCATCCAAAGAATTGCTCTTTTTTTCAAGATCGGTTTCCGGGGCAGGTCAGCAGGCGACCAGCCAAATTCTTTTTATTCAGAAAAACAACGGGCAATGGACAAGCCCTGCTCCACTAGCATTCACCGCCGATGGAGCGGAATATCTTCAACCAATGATCACCGAAAACGGCAAAACACTTTGGTTCGCATCTGACCGGACTGGAGGTTTTGGCGGATTTGACATCTGGAAATCAGAAATAACCAACTCAGGCGTTTTTTCGGAACCAATCAATGCCGGTGCTGAAATTAATACTTCCGGAAGTGAATTGTATCCATTCGAAAAACCCAATGGCTACTTCTATTTCTCCTCCGATTTTCATCCGGGATGGGGTGGATTCGACATTTTTCAGGCACAGAAATCGGGAGGAAAATGGCAAATCGAACAACTTCCCCCACCTGTCAACTCACCCGCAGACGATTTGGCCATTCAGTTTTTGGGCAACCTTGAAAAAGGTTTTTTTACTTCGAATAGAAAAGGCAGCCGCGGCACAGACATTTATTCATTCTATCTCCCGCCAAAATTATTTCAGTGTTTTGGCAAGATTCACGACAGCGAGACCGACTCGATCCTTCCAGATGTAAACATCCGGATTGTTGGTTCTGATGGTAGTTCACAAAAAATAAGATCGGTAAACGGCAGGTTTCAGGCCAGTTTAAATCCTGAAAGCGATTATGCGATCGTAGTTTTTGCCAATGGCTATCTCAACGCGCAAGCAAAAGTGTCAACCCGCGGGCTTCGCGAAGCCAAAGAGTTTGAAGTCGATATCAAACCAATTCCAACCAATAAACCCATCCGGATCGATAACATCAACTACGAATTGGGGAAATGGGACTTACTCCCGCAAGCAAAAACATCGCTCGACAAATTGGTTGAACTTCTGAAATTAAATCCGGAGGCGATGATCGAACTTTCTGCCCACACCGATGACATTGGCGATGAGCAATTCAATCTGGAACTTTCGGAAAAACGTGCGGCATCTGTTGTGCAATACCTGGGAGAAAAAGGCATTCAGGATAAAAACCTGAATGCCAAAGGATATGGAGAATCTGTGCCTCTGAAGATAAATGCAAAGCTGAACCGGCAATACGAATTTCTAAATGAAGGTGATGTTTTAGATTCAGGCACAATTGAAAAACTTGGGAGCGACAATCTGAAAGATTTGGCACGTGGACTTAACAGACGAACCGAATTCAAGGTAATTCAAGCCAACTCCGGAAAATAATTGGCAATTTATCCGTTCTCCGATACTTTAAATAAACCTTTTCCGTTTTTCAGAATGGATTTAAATTGGTTACTTTTACCCCGAAACGTCATAATTTAAAATGAAGAACACGGTTTTCCCCAAAATAATTCTGATGCTGCTGGTCGTCTTGCTTGGCTCCTGTTCTGCACGGAAATACATGAATACGGCCAAAGTGTCATTTGACATTGGCGAGCATTACAATGCCATTGAAAAATACAGAAAAGCATACCGGGGCCAGAAACTAAGTGCTGAAAAAGCCGAAATTACTTTCCGAATTGCCGAATCGTATTACAAATTAAGTGAATTTGCGAAAGCTGCTATTTGGTACAAAAATACCATCAAGCGAAATTATGACGATCCGTTGTGCATGTTACATTATGCCGATTGTTTAAGAGCCACACAAAAATACGATGAAGCCATTACCTGGTATCAAACTTATCTGGGTGTAAAGCCCGACGATCAGTATGCAAAAAACGGACTTGAAGCCAGCAAAGTAGTAAACGGGTGGCTGGAAAACCCCGGAAGATATCTGGTAAATGCGGTGAAAGAACTGAACTCGAAGAACAATGATTTTTCCCCGATCTTTGTTGGTGGCCGCGATAATGAAATAATTTTTACCTCTACCCGCGAAATTGTGACAGGAAAACGTACCAGCAACATTACAGGAACACGCTTTGCCGATTTGTTTACAAGTAAGTTTGAGGTACAAAAACAAAAATGGGAAAAACCCAAACTGCTCGAAGAAAACGAGCTCATAAATACGACAAGTGACGAAGGTGCCGCAACGCTATCATCCCGTGGCGATCAAATGATTTTTACCCGTGCCCGGTTCGACAAAACCAAAGATCTGGGAACCGAATTGTATGCAGCCAATCAATCGAGAGGCGAATGGTCTGAGCCAACACTCCTCGAGTTGGTAGGCGACAGTATGATTGCAGCACATCCATCGTTGAGCGATGATGGAACATTGCTTTATTTCGTGTCGGACCGGCTTGGTGGATATGGTGGAAAAGATATTTGGGTGTCGAAGGACAAAGGTGGAGGCGCCTTCGATAAACCAGAAAATCTTGGTCCGGAAATTAATACTCCCGGCGACGAATTGTTTCCTTTCATTCGCGAAAACGGCGATTTGTATTTTTCATCGAATTACCATCCGGGAATCGGCGGTCTTGACATCTTCAAAGCTGTCAAAGATGAAAAAGGGGAATGGGTTATACAGAACATGAAAACTCCGGTCAATTCGCCAGGGGACGATTTTGGTATGGCATTTATAAAAGGAGAAGTTGAAAAAGGCTTGTTTTCATCGAACCGCAAAGGCTCCCGAAGCGACGATATTTATTCGTTTTACCTGCCCCCGAAAATTTTCAATGCCACCGGCGAAGTTTTTAATAAAGAAACCAATCAGAAAATCGATGGCGCTTTGATCCGAATCATTGGCACCGACGGTACCAACCTGAAAATGCGGGCTGACGGCGGACGTTTTCAGTTCAAATTAAAACCTGAAACCGAATATGTTTTTGCCGCGTTCAGAGACGGCTTTCTGAACGATAAAGTCAGAACCTCAACCATCGGACTGGAAGACAGCAAGGAATTCAGGTTTGAGTTCAAATTGTCACCTACCGACGCGCCAATTAAAGTCAACAATATTAATTATGCTTTCGGAAGTTACGAAATTACCGAAGAATCAAAAGTTGCCCTCGACTCGGTGGTACAGTTGCTCGTTCTTAACCCAACCATCACCATCGAACTGATGGCACACACCGACCACATTGGAAGTGAGCAGTTTAATTCAGAACTTTCACAAAAGAGGGCACAATCAGTGGTTGATTACCTGATATTTAAAGGCATCACGCCAACACGACTGGTAGCAAAAGGATACGGTGAAACCTGGCCAAAAAAAGTAACCCGTGCCATTGCCCAGCAACACGATTTTCTGAAACGAAACGACGAACTGACAGAAGAATTCATTCTGAAACTCACGCCCGAACAGCAGGAAATAGCCAAAGGACTCAACCGGCGAACTGAATTCAGGGTACTGTCGAATGATTTTCATGAATAGTGTTTTGTAATGCAAAATAACAAGTTTGTAATCTGAAAAAACAAAATTGTAATTCAAAAAAACTACTTTGCAATCCAATAAAACTAAAATGTAATTCAAAACACAACTTTGTAATGTGACCTTCCCTAAAATAACTTGACAGGATTTATACTACTTACTTGAAGAGAAT
>DAITNH010000158.1:0-11908 GCA_036834745.1 Prolixibacteraceae bacterium | reverse complement strand
AGGGTTTTGGAAGAAAATAATCATTCGCCCGATCTCACCCATTTCAGGATAGTAAAAAAAGGAGACACGCTGCCTTTGATGTGTTTCAAAATTTATGGCGACTCCAAATATTACATACAGGTTGCCAAAGTGAATAAGCTAAACAATTTCAGGAACCTCGCTGTGGGCAATGAAATATTTTTTCCACCATTTGATAAAACGAAGAACTAGATGCCTAACGAAAGAAACATACCATCCGATAAACCGAAGAGTGTAGTTACTCATACGATTTTCAGCGGGGGTACCGAAGTTTCCAAGCAGTATCAACTTTTATCAATAATTGTAAATAAGGAGGTTAACCGTATTCCTATGGCAACACTTGTTTATACCGATGGAGAGCCCAGCAAACAATCGTTTGAATTGAGTGGAAAAGCTGATTTTGAACCAGGCAAGGAAATCGAAATAAAAGCTGGCTATAGCAGCGACGAAAAACTCCTCTTCAAAGGCATCGTCATCAAACACAGCATCCGGGTTCGGAACAAAAACTCGGTATTGATTATCGAATGTAAAGACAAAGCTGTTAAAATGACCGCCGCGTGTAAAAACAAATACGCGCTGGACACCAAAGACAGCGATATAATCGAAGAGCTCATTGACGCCTACGGTTTGGAAAAGGACGTGGCAACAACAACCGTAACACACAAACAAATTGTACAATACAACTGCACCGACTGGGATTTTATGCTTTGTCGTGCCGATGTAAATGGTCTGCTGTGCATTCCCAATGATGGTAAACTTTCGGTTGCTCCTCCTGAATTTGGGGGCGATGCCGCTCTTACGATTCAATACGGAGCCACCGTACATAATCTGGATGCAGAAATTGACGCAAGGCTTCAATACAAATCGGTAAAAGGATCGGTTTGGAATTACACCGATCAGGAATTGGTAAAAGACACGGAAGCCGAAGATCCCGGCGTACCCGATGCGGGCAATTTATCTGCTGATGCTTTGGCAGATGTGATTGGAGAAACGGAGTATCGCTTATTTAATAGCGCCAAAATTGAAGAACCCGAATTACAGGCTTGGGTAAATGCAGCAATGATGAAACACAGGTTGGCCAAAATCCGGGGAAAAGTTACCACCGATGGAACAGCAGATGTTTTGCCGGGTCAGCTCATTCAATTAAACGGTGTTGGCGACAGGTTTGAGGGAAAGTTATTTGTTACCGGAATCAGACACGAAATAACTGAGGGATTATGGCAAACTACATTTCAGTTCGGAATCAATCCTGAATGGTTTGTACAAACCTACAATGTGCAACAGCCCCTGAGTGGCGGCATGTTACCTGCCATACAGGGATTGCATATTGGTATTGTTACACAGTTGGAAAGCGATCCGGATGGCGAAGACCGGATTTTGGTGAAAATACCGGTTATCAACAACGACGAGGATGGTATTTGGTGCAGGGTTGCAACCCTGGATGCCGGAGAAAAAAGAGGTACTTTTTTCAGACCTGAAATTTCAGATGAAGTGATTGTTGGGTTTATCAATAACGATCCCCGACATGCAGTGGTTCTCGGAATGCTCAACAGCAGTGCAAAACCGGCGCCGATTACCGCAGCCGATGACAACCATGAAAAAGGCTATGTAAGTCGCAGCGAAATGAAAATGATCTTTAATGATGACAAGAAAAGCTTTTCGCTGGAAACTCCTGCCGGGAACAAATTCATCATTACCGAAGATGAAAAGAAGATTCATCTGGAAGATCAGAACGGGAATAAGATAACAATGAACGAAGACGGAATAAAAATAGAAAGCATTAAAGACATTATCCTGAAGGCTTCAAATGACATAAAGGCTGAGGGAGTTAACATCAACATCAAAGGAAGCGCACAGACCAAGGTTGAAGGAAGTGCCGGCGCTGAAGTTTCGAGTGGCGGAACAACCAATGTAAAAGGTTCGATAGTCAATATTAATTAACTGAAAAACGAAGCGTTATGCCAATGGCAGCAAGAGTAGGCGACATGCATGTTTGTCCGATGGTTACGGGAACAGTGCCGCATGTGGGCGGTCCGGTAATGCCACCGGGAACACCAACAGTAATGATTGCCGGAATGCCCGCTGCAAAAGTTGGAGATATGTGCCTCTGCATTGGACCTCCGGATTCGATTGCTGCTGGTTCAGGAACAGTTTTTATTGGCGGTGCCCCGGCAGCCAGAATGGGCGACAGTACGGCGCATGGCGGAACAATTGTTATTGGTTGTCCGACTGTAAATATTGGGTGATTCAGAAAAGTGAAGTAGTTGAATCAATTTAGTGTAGTGTTTTATAATGCACTCACCCCGAAGACCAAAGGCTCGGTCTTCACCCCTCTCTACTCGTAGAGAGGGGCAGAGCATCGCAGATGCGATGGGGGTGAGTCAAGATTAGACCAATAATATTTGTGACATTATAACATTCATTTAGAATAACAAAATGAGCGACGAATTTACAAGCAATGATTTTCTGGGTGTAGGCTGGAGTTTTCCGCCAACATTTAATGTACAGACCAAAGCGGTTGAAATGACCGAAAAGGAAATTGATATCGAGCGGAGTTTGCAAATACTGCTTACCACAACTATTGGCGAAAGGGTAATGCAACCCAAATACGGATGCAACATGAACACCTTGTTGTTTGAACCGCTGAATACCACGGTAAAGACAATCATGATTGACAAAATAAAAACAGCCATTCTGTTTTTCGAACCCCGGATTGATGCCAAGAAAATTGCTTTGAATATGCAGAACGAATTGGAAGGAGAAGTACTGGTAGAAATAGAATACATCGTTAGAGCGACCAATAGCCGTTTCAATTTTGTATTCCCATACTACATCAACGAAGGAACTGAACTGAATTTTTTAACAACCAATAAATCAGTCTAAAAATAATGGCGAACTGCAGCAAACATAAAAACCCACTGATTAATAACGGAACCAGTCAAATCCAACGGGTTTTACCTGGTCTGGATAAAAATCGATATGCTCTGGTTGACGAAAAAGAATTTGCCGACTGGATCGTGTTTGCCAATGATTTTGCAGTGTTTATTAATAACTATAACAATTCAAATACGGTTGCCGGAAACTGGAAGCCATTTTTTTCAAGTGATATCTCGGCCCAGCTTGGTACAATTGCCCTGCAAAATATAGAACGTTATCAGTTGGAAATAAAGGAAAGATTTGATTTTATCCGGGATGACGATAACGAAACGGCGCTTGCTGAAATCCGAATAAAATTAAATGAACTGTTCAGCGCCATACTGACCATTAGCAAAGCACTCGATGGTTATGCTTTAAAATTACCGGAAGACACTTCGCTGAAACAAACAATTCTTAATCTCGCCAAAACCAGGTTGTCGCCTGCCCTAAAAAGATTAATTGCTTATTACAAGGCAGCGCAAACACATGGATATCTTGACAATAGCACATTAAGCAACTGGCTGATATTAAATAAACCACTAACGGATGCCGGGCAAATAATCAACACTGATGGCTTAAGCAAAATCTGGTTCGACGATTCTATTTATGCAGACTGGAACGCTTATGTAACTGACATTGATCCGGACGAAAGCATTTTTAATAATCCGTTAACCGCTTTTGCCGATGATTTCTTGAGCATCGAACATGCAGCAAATCACAACCTGTTTACAGGCATATTCGATACTTACCTGTCAACTTACACCAAAATTATTCAGGAGGCTGAAACCGAATTATTAAAAACACTGGAAAGCTACGATGCACACACGCCACATTACGCATTGTTTCTTAGCTTTTTAATGCTGTTCCGTTTTACCCAAACTCACTCCAATACCATT
The DNA here is from genome assembly GCA_036834745.1 of Prolixibacteraceae bacterium. GTDB lineage: Bacteria > Bacteroidota > Bacteroidia > Bacteroidales > Prolixibacteraceae > Aquipluma. The sequence goes on along the minus strand of DAITNH010000158.1, from coordinate 8,078 downwards.
ACGCAGCGTCACCTCGATTTTTATTACAAAGAAGTGTTGCGCTTACAACCACGTAAAGCAGAAGCCAATAAGGTTCATGTTTTGGGCGAACTGGCCAAACAGGTTGACAGTTATTTGCTAAAGCAGGGAACTTTATTAAAAGCCGGGAAAGACAGTCTGAAAAAGGACGTGAACTACCAGCTTGATGCTGATTCGGTTTTCAATAAAGCAAAAGTTGCCCAGTTGAAAACATTCTATAAAGCTGCCAGCGCTGATAGCATCAAAGAGCCCGGAACCTCAACCGTAAAACAAAACAATACCGGACGAGTATTTGCATCGCCCGCTTCGAACACCGATGATGGAATTGAGGCCAAGCTTACCAGCGCCAATAAAGAATGGCCGCCTTTTGTCCACAAAGTTTATAAAGAGGCCGAACTCGAACGAATTGCCATGCCAAAGGCACAGCTTGGTTTTGCATTGGCTTCGCATTATTTATACCTGACTGAAGGTGAGCGGAAAGTATTTATTCGCCTGGTCACGAATAATAACTCTGCGCTCAACGGCAAACATATCGAATGCTACCTCACCACTGAAAAAGAATGGTATAAAGTTGAATCGTTGACAATCGCTTCTTCAGGCAAAAAACTTTCAGACGGAACAACCAACTGTGCCGAAATATCCTTCACCATTCCCGGATCGGCTCCGGCCATTGTAAACTACAATGCAGCCAGGCATGGTGGCACTTTCAATGTGGCATTACCGATGCTTAAAATTTATCTGGTAAACGATGATGCCAGCCTTTACGAATACGATGCATTAAAAGACATTACCATTACCAAAACGGAAATCAGGGTTGAAGTCGGCATGGACGGCACATACAGCCAAAAAGGATTGAAAAATCTGCAGTTGTCAAACGATTTTGGTGTGTTGGATGCTTCAAAACCGTTTATGCCATTTGGTGCAAATCCAAAAAAAGACACAGGATTTGTTATTGGCAGTAAAGAAATCTTCAGCAAAAAAAGTTCAGCAGTTACTTTAAATATTGAATGGGCAGATTTACCTGCTGATGAAAACAATATTAAGTATGATGCAAATAATAGTGCAACAACTCCCAACGTACAATCTGGCGTACCTACAATAATGCCCAGTTTTTTAGATAGCGGAATCTGGCAATCATATTCACTTGATAATACAGCAATTTTCGATTCCACTAATACCAAGGTGCAGATCTTCAGTCCGGCACAATCTTTACCATCTGGCTGTATCGCTGATTATGAGGCTGACTATACCGGACTCAAATCTGAATCTGTAAATGGATTTTTTAAAATGACATTAGCCGATAGTTTTGGATATAACGAGTATATCAAAGACCTTTCACTTTCTTTAATCGAAAAGGTTCCGACGGTAACAAAAACGATTTCAAATACACCCATTGAGCCGTATACCCCGAAAATAAAATCCATCTATGCCAGTTATTCCGCGTATTGCACAAACGATTTATCGGCGGCAACGGCTTCAGTTTTCGAAAGCCGTGAAATCAGTTTCTTTCACCTTTATCCGTTTGGTGATGGTGAACAACATAAATATTTAAACCCTGCTGAAAATGTTTCCCTGTTGCCGCAGTTCAAACATTCGATTGAAAGTGAAACCAAATCACATATCGGAGAATTTTATATCGGCATCGAAAACTTAAATCCGAATGAGGGTGTAAATATTTTGTTTCAGGTTATGGAAGGGACTACAAATCCAACGATTGCCAAACCAACCGAACATCTGAGCTGGGCTTTTTTGAGCAATAACAAATGGATAGAATTTCAATCTTCTGATTACAGCGATAATACACTGCAATTGGTTCAGTCAGGAATTATTTCATTTGCCATTCCTGCAGAAGCAACAACAACGAATACTATTTTACCAGCCGGTTATATCTGGCTTAGGGCATCAGTTACCGAAGCTGCCGAAGCAGTTTGTGACCTTATTTCGGTTGATGCACAGGCTTCTGTGGCAACATTTGTAAATAACGAAAACGCCGATGATTTTTTAAACACAGCGCTGCCAGCAGGAACAGTTGCCAAACTTAAAATTCCGGATGCTTCTGTTAAAAAAATTACACAGCCCTATTCTTCCTTCGGCGGTCGACCAAAAGAAAACGACGACCATTTCTACATCAGGGTAAGCGAAAGGTTGCGTCATAAAGCCCGTGCCATTACGGTGTGGGATTACGAACACCTTGTTCTGGAAGCTTTTCCTGAAATATACAAAGTGAAATGCCTGAACCACACGCAGATTGAAGATGGAGTTTACCATGAAGTTAAGCCCGGATATGTAAGCATTATTACCATTCCTTCGCAGCAAAACCACAACGATGCGAATCCGCTAAAACCTTATACACAACAAAGTACCTTAACCAATATTGAAAACTTTTTGCGCAAACGCATTTCCTGTTTCGTGAACCTGCGCGCCTGTCAGCCACAATTTGAAGAAGTCCGGCTGGAATTTACACTCACACTGTTCGATCAGTATAAAGACTTTACTTTTTACTCCGATCAACTGAAAGAAGAAATAACACAGTTCCTGTCGCCTTGGGCATTCGGGAATACATCAACAATCGATTTTGGCGGAAAAATTTACAAATCGGTCCTCATCAATTTTATAGAAGAAAGATATTATGTGGATTTTATTACCGAAGTAAAAATGTTTGTAACAGTTGATGATACAACCAACGAAAGTGATAATATGGAAGAAATAAGCGCGTCCACAGCCCGAAGTATATTGGTTTCTGTCCCGGCCTCGAAACACAAAATACATCCACCGACAGTGACTAATAATAATGCAGAAGAGATTTGTATTGATAAAAACAATGTAAAATAATGCCTGAACATGGCTAAAAGTATAACCATACTAAAAACTCAAACGCTTACTGACAGCAGTAACTACGAACTGCTGCGCCAGAAGGGTCTGGAATACATTGAAAAACTGGGAAGCAGGTTGTGGACCGATTACAATATTCACGATCCGGGTATCACCATGTTGGAGGCGCTGGCTTATGCACTCACTGATTTAGGCTTCCGCACTTCGCTCGACATCAAAGACCTGCTCGCTTTACCCACTCCTGAAACGGCTGATGCAGATGGACAATACCCGGCAGATAAACGTCAGGCCTTCTATACGGCGCGCAATATCCTAACTGTAAATCCATGGACCAGTGACGATTTCCGCAAGCTGCTCATCAATATTGATGGGATTAAAAACGGTTGGCTGAATTGTAAAAAATGCCCGTGCGACGATATTTACATCTATGCCAACTGTACCAAAAGCATTTTGCAATATGCACCGATTAATACTTCAGATCACAAGGTTATTGTAAGAGGGCTTTACGATATTTTGCTTGAGTTCGAAGAAGAAGAGAAAAGTGGCAACCTCAATAGCGGCAAAATAAAATACAATTTCAGCTTTAAAAATGGGCTTCAATTAGCCAATGCGACTATTGAAATGCGGCTTCCGTCGTGGGCTAAATTGGAATCGAATAAAGCCTTTTACAAAAACTTCAGAAATCCGAAAAGCGAAATTACAGCTGTTGCTGTTCCGTTTATCTCGGGTTCAATGCCTGTTGTTGCCGATATTCCGACTTCTCCGGAACAAGTACTCGACAATGCTTTGCGCAAACCGGTTTTTGCTCAGGTTGAAATTACGTTTAAACCCGATAAAGATAATGCGGTCACCGAAGTTTTGGTTTTCGATAATGTACCCATTAACGTCTGGTTTAGGAATACAGCCGAAAGAAGGGCGCTTGAACTGGGCGATTTAAAAACGGCCATAATGGATAAAACGGTTGCAGGCATTTTCCCTAAATACCTGGAAAAGATAAAAAGAGCCGATGCTGTAATTGCAGAAACAATTCAAGTGCTGCACAACCACCGCAATCTGGCCGAAGACTACTGCACCATAAAAGCCATCGAAGTCGAAGACACTGCCATTTGCGCCGACATGGAAGTTGAACCTTCAGCAGATATTGAAGCAGTTTTGGCCGAGGCTTATTACCTCATTGATCAATACATGAGCCCCGATATTAAATTTTATTCCTTACAGCAATTGCTTGATGCCAATAAACCTGTGGATGAAATTTTTGAAGGCCCGGCATTGAGCAATGGTTTTATTGACAATGATGAACTGGCTCAGGCATCTTTACGAAAAACCCTTTACACCTCGGATGTGATTAATCTGATCATGGAAATTCCGGGTGTTAAATCAGTTAAGAATTTTGTATTTGCCAAATATGATGATAATGGACGTCTAGTAGAAAGCCAGTTGTGGAGTATGCCCGTAAAATCTAATCGTCAGCCCAGATTATACATTGAAGGAAGTAAGGTGATGGTATATAAAAACGGCTTGCCTTTTCTGGCCGATGCCAACGACCTGAGTGATACCCTTCAGGTTGTAAAAGGAAGAAATACTCAGCCCAAATATTCTGTTCTTGAAAACGACTTGCCGGTTCCACATGGCAGTTATTATGAATTGGAATCGTACTACGCCGTACAGAATACATTGCCGCTAACTTATGGAGTTGGTACTGCCGGGCTGCCCGATTCTGCCACCGATGTGCGTAAAGCGCAGGCCAAACAATTAAAAGCTTACCTGCTATTTTTCGAACAATTGCTGGTAAACTACCTGGCTCAGTTGGCAAATACATCCGAATTATTTGCGGTTGACAATACGGTGAAACAAACCTATTTCTCGCGGTTACTTGATTCAGGAGAGATTGATGGAATTGCCGGTTTGTACAACGGATTGGATGCTGCTACTTTACAGGGATTGATTGAAAACGAGGATACTTTTTTAGAAAGACGTAACAAATTTCTCGATCATTTGCTGGCCCGTTTTGCCGAAACATTTAACGACTATGCCTTGATGCTTTATTCTTATACTCAGGATAAAGACGTTGCTGACAGTCAGTTGATTGATAACAAAATTTCCTTTTTACAAAACTTTCCGGAATTGAGCCGGAACAGGGCAAAATCGTTCAATTATAAGAATCCAGTCTTGGTTTGCAACAGCGAAAATGTGGCCGGACTTGTTAACCGGATCAAGCTGCTTTTGGGTTATAGCCCAACTTATTCGGGAAATGTTGAACTCTACGAAGAAAAAGATACCGACGGAAAGTTTTACGAACGAAGGTGGCGTCTGGTCGATGAAACAAAAAAGATACAGTTGAGTAGCAGTACCCGATATTATGATGATGCACTCCCGGTTGCCGAGCAAAAGGCATGGAGTGAAATTGACAATGTATTTCTGTACATAACCGATCCGGCACATTATACGATAAAAAAAGCAAAAACATGGGTTCTCAACCTTGTGGATGATACCGGCGAAGTGATTGCTACACGAAAACAACATTTCAAAACCAAAGCCGAAGCTGAAACTGCCCGGGATGAGATCATTGCGTTTGCAAAAAAAACGATAACACGGGAACAGATTTTTATTGTCGAGCATGTTTTACTCCGACCGCGCAACGTTGGCAATCCGCTGCTTTCAGTTTGTTTAGATCCCGATTGTAATGATTGTGATGAAAGCGATCCGTATTCGTTCCGAATCACTGTTGTGTTAAACGGCGAAGATGGATTGGCCAATAAAGGTATAGAGTTCCGTCGTTTTGCTGAGCAAACTATTCGCATGGAAACTCCGGCACACCTTGGCTTAAAAATATGCTGGGTAAGTAAAGAGTCTTTAAAAGAATTTGGCGACCTGTATTGCAACTGGCTGGCAGAATTGTCAAAACCAGAACCCAATGTCCTGACGCTTCACAACAGGCTCGACGCTTTGATCAAAGTATTTACCAATCTGAACAATGTTTATCCGAAGGCAACGCTGCACGATTGTATCGATGGCAATGACAGTAACCGCGTATTCCTTGGGCATACCGCAATTATCAGCGATGAAGAACTGGATGAACAGATTAAAAATAAAAAAGAGAGTTAGTTTTTACATTCCGCTTTAACGAAAAATAAATTTACAGTTATGATACCTTCAGCAGCCAATTCAGACTATCCAAAATTTGTAGCCGATCAGGTGCTAACATCTGATAATCTCAACGATTTATTCGGCTACCTGGACGAACAGGGAAGAATGACACGAACCAATTTATCGGGTATTGGTATTGTGTGCGGGTTAAAAGTAAAAACTGCGGCCGATGGAAGTAGTATAACCATTTCCAAAGGTGTTGGTGTAACCAGTTCGGGCTACCTCGTTTCGGTGCCCGAAATAACCTATACAAAAAGAACTTCTGCTGTTTTTGATGCGGTAAAGAGTGAATACTATAACAGGTTTGTAAATATCGCGTCGAAAACACAAAAGTTTGATTTATGGGAATTAAAACAGGAAGCAGAGGCTGAAGGTAACACTGCTTTGACTAAAACTTTTCTTACTTCCGGAGAAAAAATTGTATTGATGTTTGTTGAACTGCTGGAAGAAAACAATAAGAATTGCGATCCGAACTCATGCGACGATAAAGGCATTAACGTAACCGTAAATTTCAGGCCGCTATTAATTGAAAAAGCAAATGTTGAAGCTTTGCTAACTGGCGCCGGTTCACCCGCAAGTCCGTGGCTAACACTGCCGGAAATGACTATGAAAAGGTTTGATGTAACAGCCAATCCGTTGTTTGAATGCCTGAATTTTTTTGATGCTTACCGGAAGATTCTCAATACAACATTCCTTAACCAGGTGCAAACATCATTAACGAAATCGTATGAAGTTTTACAGCCGCTGCTGGCCTCAGAATTTTCAACAAACCCATTTGCGTCGTTAGCCAACGATTTCAAATTTTTGAATGATGGCAGCATAACATCTGAACAGTTAATAGTCATACAATACTACTACGATCTCTTCTCCGACTTGATATTGGCCTATAACGAATTCAGGGAAAAAGGAATTGAATTTATCGGAATGTGCTGTCCCGAGGACCTTTTCCCAAGGCATTTGTTGCTCGATCTGGCCATACCGGATACAACAGTGGATGCCAGTAGTTACCGTCATTATTTTATTCCGTCACCCATATTAAGCAATCAGGAAAAAACAGCTTCTCAGCTAAAAATATTATTCAAAAAACTGGTATTGCTTGTACATAAGTTTGCAGTACCGCCACCATCACTTAAGGGAACGGATAAAAAAGCAGATACCAACATCCGCATCACCCCGTCAATGCTGGCCAATGTTCCGTTCTCCACCAAATCAATTCCGTATTATTATTCCATTGCCAATTCGTCCGACGAATTGCTTAAAAGTTGGAGTCCCAAAAAATCTGCACAGGGTAAAAGTACCCGAAATTTATCCTATCATTCGAAAAAATACAATACAACCGACGAGGATGTTTATGAACCTTTACTGTATGATTTGGAACCGTATAATTTTTTGCGGATTGAAGGACATATTGGCAAATCATACCAGCATGTAGTAAAAAATATTACTGACATTCGGGACAAAAACCGGCTGCCTTTTGAGATTGTCGCCCTTAACGCAGATGTTTCAGCAATCACTGCATTTATTAAAGAATTGGCCAAATTAATGACTTCGGGCACTTCCGATGCCCAGTCCACCCTCGAATCAATCATGGGTACCAGTTGCCATTTCAACGATCTGGAATTACTCTACGATTCCATCATGGCTGAGCTTACGGGGAAGTTGAGCAATGAAATGAAATTCTTTTACGATCTGAAACGGGATGCCAAACGCCCGCCACTAGCCGATGCTGCCAGTAACATTCCCCAAGTGCCGTTGCTGAAGAAAACTGATGCTGCCTTCCGATTTACAAACAACAGCATTGGCCATGAGTTTGAGTTATTTTATGCCAATGTAAAAGATCTTCCTTTCATTTCGTTGCCCGTATTTTTCCAATCTTTCGGTCAGGATGGAAATAACGATGTCATGGATTTTGTTTTTAAAGCAGTGCTTTATTATATAGAAATGCTTTATGAAACGGTGACAACAAGTCTCAGCAGTTTTACCTTCTTCAATTTTTACATTAGGTATTATACTTTAATACAAGCCGTCAGGTACATAAAACTTTTAAATAAGGTATTTTCTGAACGGTTTCCTTTAAGCGA
>DAITNH010000157.1:0-11916 GCA_036834745.1 Prolixibacteraceae bacterium | reverse complement strand
ACTCGCCAATAATCATTCTCCTGTGTGAGAAGTAATTCTCATGGCTCGTTTCATACGATCAAAAAAATTCAACATTCACTCGAAAGCATCAAAATTGACAAAATGAAAGTTTATGCGTTCTCGTGGAACTCCATGCCAGTTGACATTCGATTTTAATTTCATTTCCATTTTTTTGTGAGTTTACGTATTGAATAATTATTGCAGTAGCATGTTCGTTTCATCCTGATAAGTTGATAAGTATCTTTTATGCTTCGCAACAAGGACTCCTTCGGTTGATCGCCTTTGATTTGATAAGTTCAGGACTGCATTTGCACAAATCAAGGACTGAATCTGACATCCACCGTGGTGCGTACCGTGTGGCTCGGTGGTGTCTGCCATCTGGCAGAATGGTGGCTAATGGTGTTCGCTGTGGTGGCTGCTAATTGGCAGAACAGAGCGTGGTAACTGGCAGAATGGCGGCTACTGTGTGGCTGTGTGGAGCGTCATATATCCGCATTTTCTGCCTTTTTTTCTGCCTCAAAGCGTAGGGCACGCTCGGGTAGTTCAACACAGAATCAAATCCATTTTAGGATTTGATTCTGTGATTGTCTTATTTTCAGGTTTTTGGATAAAAATAATCCGGAAAATTATTTTTAGTTAGAGTTCCACAACTTTTTTCTTGCAAGAAAAAAGTTGACAAAAAAGAACTTGCGCCATCCGTTGAAAAAACGTCTGAAAAATTCAGGGACCCGCTATGCGCCTAAATTTTTGAAGCGCTATTTTGACAGAGTTAACAACAAGTATTCAACTTTTTCTTATTACAATAACTGCAAATATTTTATGTTAATATTCTATTTTTTCCTTACAATAACTGTCCAATCCTGATCGGCCTTTGACTGAGCATATCCTAATGCCACAATTTTTCCGGCTTTGACAGTTTTTATATTTCCTCTTTGCAGTTTTCCACCCTGCATGGGATTAAACCATTCGATTGTAAAGTCCCCTGAAATGCCTGTCAAATCGAGCGAAGTAGTTTTTGAATAGGCCAAATAAATCAAATAAATTTCCCCGTCTTTGGCCAGACAATGTTTATCCTTGTTCAGATCGGTATTGCCAATAAGTTCGTTCCTGTTTTTCATATCCTGAAAGGGGATTTTGTTATCAGAAAGGAAATTGACCGCAATCCTGCAATAGTCCCATGATTTATCGCGGCTGCGGAAATCTTCCATGATCAGGTCATTTTCAGGCAATTTGTACCCAAAATAATATTCCACGCCCGCACCACCGGCCATTATGTTGCCCCAGAGGGTTTGCTTGCGAATATCGTGGATGTCGTATTCAACGGTTGACGCATCAAATCCTTTGTATCCCGGATCCGGTGGGACGCCCTTATCGGCAGAGCCCTGCTCATCATTGGCGACTACCCAGCGTTTTCCCGCTGCTTCCGATTCATTCACCCATTTCAGGGTTTGTTTAAACACGGCATCCCAGCTGTTTTGGAGCGAAAGGCCGGTCAGTTCGGAGTTTTTCCCTAGCAGCGGGAGGTATACTTTATCCTGTTCGTTTGGAAAGGTGTGGATGACAATGTTGTGACGGTACGGATCGTTTTTGAAAAAATAGTCAGCCATAGCCTGACGGTTTTCGGTCGACTGCGTATTTTCCTCGCCGAGGTTCCAATTGAGGGCGAGCAGATAACCGAAACGGGCAATCAGTTCGCGGTAGTAGAGGCGACGTTCGGGTCCCGGATCACCACCATCCATCGATTCGGGAATCAGTTCAAATCCTTGTTCATGTCCTTTTGCGTTGTCATCGATTTCGGTTTCCTGTGTTTTGAAATGGAGGTACATCCCTTTGCTCTGGGCATGGTCAAATACAATTTGCCACTGGTCGAGTTTTGAACAGTCGTAATTGAATTTTTCGTTGCGGCTCACAAATGGCCAGACGTTGTCGCCATCGCCACCGGCATTGTAAGTCAGGAACGAAAATGAATTCACACCTTTGCCGGCAAGGTAATTTACGGCTCCAATAAGGCCTTTCCCTTTACCGTTTTTCCATGTCGGATCACCTGCCTGAAAATCCTGAAGATGTGCTTGGTATTTCTTCAGCGGCACCTTGGGTTTCATGGTGATGGTGTTGTCGAAATCTTCAAAGGCCAACAGGGTTTCAGGTGCATCGGCACCGGCTTTGAAAAAGAATTCGCCGCTGCCTTTAAATTGCAGGTGATGTTTTCCAACGTATTCCAGACGGCCTTTGCCACGCAGATCACGGCCGGTTTTGTCGGTTGGAGCCACCATGAACGAACCTTCGATACCGTTGAAAGGCGCCAGTGACTTCATCCAGGGCATATCAGCAGTAGCTACCATGGCCCCTTTCAGGAAGGAAATGTGGTAATTCCATTTGCCGGTTTTATCGGGCGAAAGGTGTGCACGCCATTGGGTACCTTCGGTAGCACTGGTTTCAGCAGCATGACCATCGGCTGCAAAATAGGCCGGAACTGAATAGCTTGGCGAGCCCGATTCGTGGGTGAACTGCACAGTCATGCGGTAATCGGTGAAGGGATTCAGCGATTTGTTTGTTTCCGAAGAAAAGGGCCCGTTAAGGCTCAGAGTTACTTTATGCCATTGTTTTAATTCTCCTGAAACCACTACTTCACCTTTCCCATCTTTACTTACAGCAACAAGATTTTCAGTTTTTTCGGTCTGTGCCTGAAGTGTAAATCCGAAGGTGATGAGGATCAGGCCAATTGTTAACATTGATTTTTTTTGCATGTTGGTTTAGTTTATTAAATTTTAGTAGTCGATTTTAAGTTGTCTAATTATCTGTCGTTAAACTATTATTTCAGGAGAATTTCCCTTGCTTCAGAAGCTGTGGCAACCGCGAACCCATCCGCTTCGAGTTCAGCCCGTAAGGCTAAAACCAATTCCTCGTTGTTTGCCGCTGTTTTTCCATTGTACCGGTAGGAGTCTTCAAAACCTACCCGTAAGATTTTTGCTCCCGCACGAGCCGCTTCGAGATGGTTGGCAAAACTGGAACTGCCGATCAACAGCGCTCCCCAGTTGCAATTTTCAGGAACCTGTTCTTTTAGGTAAGCCAGGATTGACGGATGATAAGGCATTCCCCATTTTACGTCGAAAATAAAGCTGAAATTGCAGGGCAATGAAATCAGCCCTTCACGGATAAGGTGAATGGCTGTTTCCATATTTCCGGTATCAAAAATCTCCAGCGAAGGTTTTACACCCCGTTCAGCCAATGTTTGAATCCAGTAACGGACATCAACAAGGCTATTTTTGTAAACCTGGTCGCCAAAGTTTAACGAGCCAATATTGAGTGATCCCATTTGTGCATAAGGGTTTCCGGTTGGGAGAACACGCTCGTGGGCCGTAAAATTGGATAGCCCGCCGGTTGATGCTTCGAGGATAATGTCGCACGAATCTTTGATGGTTTGGACGGCATGATTAAATGCTGTTAGATCTGAAGTGAGGTTTCCTTCTTCATCGCGGGCGTGCATATGAACAACTGCAGCGCCGGCTTTGGCACAGCGAATAACATCTTCTGCGATAGCTTTCGGTTGCACCGGGTTGTTTTCTGTTTTTCCCCAACCACCTGTAGGAGCAACGGCAATAATTATCTTTTTAGTCATATTTGATCAGAATTTTTGAATTTTTCAATTGCATACAAGGCAATTGCTTCATCATTTTCTCCGTTTAAAGCTCCTGCAACGGCAATTGCTCCAACAATCTGATCATCAGATTCAATGGGGTAGGAACCTTTCAGGGGTACAAAAGGAAAGGGTGAAACACTGTTTAGTATCGCCATAACAGGCCTGTCCTGGGTAATTGTTTGTTCCAAAACTGCGCCAGGACGTTTGAATGTTGCTGATGTTGCTGCTTTTCCGATCGCTATGCCTGAAGCGGCAGCCATTGTTCCATCGATACGTTCGAGGCAAATGAGATGTCCGCCATCGTCAACCACTGCAATGGCGCCGCCAACGCCAAGCTCACTGGCTTTATGGATAGCAAAGCCGATCAGTATTTTTGCCGATTCAAGTGTAAGCGAATGCTTTGTAATTAGTTTAGTCATGTAATGGTATATTTATCGAAGCGATTTGGCCATATCTACAGACTTTTCCCATGCTGAAACAAACATATCCCTGAAATATTCAACAGGGCCAAAGGTCTCGTATTCGTCAAGAGTCAGTCCGTTAATCATATAAGCTCGTCGGAATTCAGATACTTTAGACAAAAGCCCATCGATAAACAATTCAGGTACAGGATTAAAAAACCGGGAAACAACCTTTTGATCCAGTTTCAGAAGTTCCTCCACCTGGCCTTGCCAATTCATGGTGATGCAAACATCGGCACCAACCATTTCGGTAAAATGATGTAAACCGCGAACTCCTCCGCCGATATAGCCAATCTCCGGCCATTGTGCTTTGGTCATCTGATAGGTCTTTTTGGCAATTGCCATCCCTGCCTGAAACAGAATATCCGGAGAAATATCAATATTTTGCTTATCCGCCCAATCCTGAAGATATTCGTCATAAATACCGGTAATCAGAGAGTAGTAGATTTTGGGTTTCTTGCCGGTTTGTTTTGCAATCCGGTCATACATGAGGCAAATATCCATTGCCTGGCTGAGTCCCATTACCTCGGTGGCATTAATTGGAGTGTTTTCGCTGATCAAAACATCCATTGCTTCAATCCCTGCCTTTGTTGCCGGAATTTTAATCATCATATTTGGGCTCATTTCCCGGTTGATGCGCGCTTCATGAATAATTACGCTGGGGTCTTCTTCGTGGATCGGATCTCCCTGTATGCTCACATAACCGTGTTCTCCATTCGATTTTTCCCATAGGGGCATAAACTCATCAGCCACCCTTTTTATCAGTTTTCGCTGAAGGATGCAAATGGCCTCGTTATCGTCATTGGTTTCTTTTAATATTTTTTCCAACAGATCTCTGGCATAAGCAGACTCATTTTCATGGGTCAGCATCTTCCAGGTGTACGAGGGATTTTGGGTGCAACCCAATGCACCTGCATCAATAGCCATCCTGGCTTCTTCCGAAGTTATGTTATTGATCCACATTTTCGTAGGTGTCAACTGCGTAACTCTCCTAAAATAATCGTTACTCATTATGTTTATGCAATTTCGGTTTAAATCTTTTGAAATCAGATGCGGTAAATCGCCTTGTTCACCATTTTCATCAGCCCATTGAAATCTTCGTCGTTCATCATTTGCATGATTTGTTGCTGATTCAATGATTTGGCCAGATTGTATGCACCCAGTGTAATTTCTGAATGGCGGTTAAAGAACTCGATCACATTGAAAATGCGCGGCGAAGCATCGGTAGTAAAATACTTGTTGTAGTTACACTGTTGCGCCCAGAACATCAACTCCACGTAATGTAGAAAATGGCGGCTGGCACCAATCAAATCCCAGTCGGCTTTGGTGTCGTTGTCGTTGGTGTGGATGTAGGCGTCGAAACCGCTTTCGTAAACAGTAACCAATGCCTGGGCCGGGTTTTCAGCGCTTTGCAGTGAATGACCCATGTCAAGTGTGATACCTGTATTCGGGTTACCCACTTCTTTCAGGAGAAGCAAGGCTTTGGCTGTTGAATCCAACTGGCAATGTACACGAGTTTCAGAGTATTTTGGCTCAACAAAAAGTGGCACTTCAGGAAGATAATCAGCGGCTTCTCCAATGGTTTCAACCATAAAATTCCACGAATCACGATAGTTGACTTGAAAAAGCAAATCGTATCCATCGGATAGCGGACAGCAAGTAACATGCGGTGCGCCAACAGCTTTGGCAAAGTCTTTGGCCCGTTTGATCATGGCCACAGCCCTGTCTCGTATGCCTTTATCAGGACGGGTTAAGGCTCCTGGAACCCACTCGGCTTCTTTCTTGATATTAACGTTGATGGCGGCGAAGTTCAAATTGAACTCTTTCATCAATGCTGAAGTTTCTTCGGTAGTGGTATTCTCGTAGGGGAAAACCATTTCAACGCCATCGAACCCATCAATTTTCGAAACGATTTCCAGTTTTTCACGCGTGGTGGCGGGTTTTTGGTATTCTGAAAAACGGTCCTGAGTCTTACCCAGGAATCCGATAATTACTCCTTGCTTCATGTTGATATATGTTTTAGTTATTATTATTCAATTTTATATACTCTTCAACAGCAACTGCGCTTCATTTCCAATAGTTTCCAGAATCAGACAGCAGGATGTTGCTCCGGCATCCAGAACTCCTCGCGAACGTTCGCCCAGGCGACTGGCGCGGCCCAATTTGGCCACCATATCTTTGGTCGAGTCACGACCTTCAATCGCGGCAATTTTCATTGCCCCCAACGCTTCAGTAAACGATTTATTTTCAGCTTGAGCTTTTTGATATGCCGCCAAAGCAGGAATCAAGGTGTCGATCAGGGTTTTATCGCCCACTTTCGCTGGCGAAATTGAAGCGATTGCATCAACAGCCGCTTTCAACGCTTCGCCCATTTCGTTGATCCCGATTTCTTCTTTTCCATCTAGTGAAACTGCGATGGCTTTGAAAAATTTACCGTAAAGAGGTCCCATTGAACCTCCGATTTTCATCATCAGTATTTTCGATAAGGTTTTCAGTCCGTAGGCCAAATCCCCCGGATTTTTATCCAGCTCTTCGCGGCACATCGTGAAGCCTTTGTTCATGTTAACGCCGTGGTCACCGTCGCCAATCAACCCATCGATGTCGCTCAGATATTGTTTGTTTTCTTGAATGACAAGTATCAGTTGGTCAACGATAATCGACCCTGTCATATTCGTAAATGTTTGCATAAAACCTGAATTTTGAATTTTAAATGTGGGAGTTGGAAACTCCCACCCCCTATTTCTGAAATTGGCGCATTCCTACTGAGTCACATTCATAGTCGATGCAGGCTTTTAGTTCTTCATCAAGCTTCATCAGGGTAAGCGTGGCACCGGACATTTCTAGTGAGGTGAAATAGTTACCCACATAGCTAACATGGATTTTAATTCCCTTTTCTTTCAGGATTCGTTGTACATCGTTGAAAAGAATGTACAATTCCATTACAGGTGTTGAACCCAATCCTGAAATCAATACAACGGCTTCGTCA
The DNA here is from genome assembly GCA_036834745.1 of Prolixibacteraceae bacterium. Lineage (GTDB taxonomy): Bacteria > Bacteroidota > Bacteroidia > Bacteroidales > Prolixibacteraceae > Aquipluma. The sequence continues at coordinate 4,829 of DAITNH010000157.1, read as the reverse complement.
CCATCTTCGAATGGCAGATCGGGCAAAATAACATTGCACATGCGTTCGGCCACTTTAGCAGCCGGTTCAAGGTCAACAACTTCAATTCCGGGTTCTCCGTGGTGCCCGATTCCTATTTCCATTTTTCCTTCAGGAATGATAAAGTTTGGATGCCCAACTTCAGGAATAGTACAGGGACTGAGTCCGACACCCATACTCCGGGTATTGTCTATGGCTTTTTGGGCAGCAGCAATAACTTCGTCGAGAGATGCTCCCATGGCCGCTTTCGCACCTCCAACTTTCCACATCAGGATTTCGCCTGCAACACCACGCCGACGTGCTTCTTCTCCTTTCGGAGCAGATGGAACATCGTCGTTGGCAACTACCTTTTTTACCTGAATTCCTTCATCGGCCAATTCCTCCATGGCCATAGCTACATTCATATTGTCGCCGGCATAATTTCCGTAGAGAATAGCAACACCTTTTCCACCATCGGCAAATTTTACTGCATCGAAAAACATTTGTGCCGGTGGCGACGAAAACAGCTCGCCGCAAGCCACCGCATCAACCATGTTACGGCCAACATAGCCAATAAATGCTGGTTTGTGGCCAGAACCGCCACCGGTTACAATCCCGACTTTACCTTCGATGGGAGCATGTTTGTATTTGATAACCCGTTCGTTTTCAGTATTTGACACCAAATCGGCGTGGGCTATTACATAGGCTTCCAGCATTTCGTCTACAACTCTGGAAGGATCATTTAAAAATTTTTGCATACTGGTATTTTTTGATATTGAATTCTATTTTCTAACCGGATTTTCCATGATTTTACGCCCCATTTCCGGTTCTGTTTTTTCAATTCCGGTCAACAGGTAAACAATCATACCTGCATCTGAAGGATCAAAATCATTCTCTTTAATGCAGGTTTCCTGTTGTGAATATAGCCAATCCCAGGCGCCTGGTTTGTATGCCGGATTATTTCGGGCTTGCGATGTTTTTATCCACTCAAATTTTTCTATTGGCGCTTTAAATCCATCGTAATCAGCTCCTCCATTTTGGTCAGCAATCTGAATGCATTTCAAATTACCCCCGGCATCAATGGAAAAAGTCTCGGTTATTTCTTTAAAAGTCCAGCCTGAATGCAAATCCCAATACTTTTTGTCTGGTTTGTCGCTGTGATTATTGTTCCAGTTTGAATGTGAAATCAGGGTGACAAATTGCCGCTTCAAAACGTCGGAACGGTTGATAGCTTCACCAACAACCTGCATTGGCCCAGCTGCAATAATAATTAATGGGTTATCAGCAGTTGATTCGTTAATGACATCACGGAGTGCAGTATATGGAACTTCAGCATTATCGACAGCGCAAACAAATTTAGTTTTATCGAAGCGAAACCATTTCTGTCCGCCTAATGCACTTTCGCGCATGTGTTCATACGAGTTTAAACCCGATTTTGAAGTCGGATGATCCTGATTGCTTCCCCATACATGGTCGCTATATGTGTAAAGCACCAAATTATCCTGAAGTCCGGATGCCGCAAGTAACGCGAGTGATAATGGTGTGGCAGCCCAGTCATCGTGATCGTGTTCATTACCATCCGAACTGATTGCAATACGGCCTTTCCCCTGCCAAACAGGTATTTGAGCTTGTATTGCTGAACTAATCAGATAGAGAGATAAAATGATTATTCCTGAAAATAAATGTCTTGTCTTCATAAAAAATTAGGTTTTTGGATGAAATGATTTTTGTTCAAGTTCTCTCATTTGTTGTACTTTGGCCGTTGAGCCACCTCCCTGAAAATCAGAAAGTAACCAGGCATCGATGATGGTTTTCGCCAGTTCAGTACCAATGACCCGTTCGCCCATGGTGATAATTTGGGCATCATTGCTTTTACGAAGTCGTTCGGCCGAAAATACATCGTGACAAACTCCGGCATAAACACCTTCAACTTTATTGGCAATCATGGCCATTCCGAGTCCGGTTCCACAAATGCTGATTCCCCGGTCATAGTTTCCGGCCTGAATTTCTTTGGCCAGATTGTAGCCAATTTCAGGGTACATTGCTCCCTCTTTCGAAGCACTGTAATCCAAATCTGTAATATCGATTCCTTTACTTATCAAATGATGAAAAAGCACTTTTTTAAGGTTTACTGCTGCGTCATCGCAGTCGATACAAATTTTCATTTTCTTTTTGTTTTGAACCACTAGCCACCAAGTTCACATTGAAAATATAGATCTTTTGTGTCCTATGTGACTATATTGGTTATTTGTTTTTATCTCATTTTCAATTCTGGCAAAATTTCCGCCAGATATTTCAGGCTTTCTTCCACCCACATATCCGGATTTTCAACAAAACCGCCACTGGCTTCACTGCCCATTTCAATACCTGCCACACAGGGTTCGCCATATTTCAGGCAATTTTCTTCGATGCCAAGCTCAATGAGTTTATCAATATAGGCTTTGAAATCTACCACTCCGCTGCCCAAAATACTGTTGGTGTGGTCGAACGATTTCGTTTCGCTGAGGTGAACATGCAACAGGCGGTGTTTCAGTTTTTCAAGCTGAACCGGATCTTCGCGGGTGATTGCCAGGTGCCCCACATCCACATTCGGGTAGAGGTTGGGCAGATTGATGTCCTCCATCGCTTTGGCCAGTTTGTGGGTGTTATTGCAAATGAAGTACACATGAGGATCGAGTTCGATACCTACCAACATATTTTCCTTCAGACAGTATTCAGCAAAACGGCCTACATTTTCGACCATGTAAGCCCATGATTTTTCAGGGCTTGTGCCAAGTTCATACAATCCACCGCCCCAACAGACAAGTAGTTGACGGCCGCCCAGGTCTTTCTGGTATTCGGCGCAGGCTTTCATGTAGTCGAACACAGCATCGCGCTTTTGCGGATTGGGGTGGGCGGTGTCTTTAGTAGCAACCATCAGCATTTGGGTATTGATCAACCCTTCGCCTTTGGCTATCCTGACGACTTCTTTTTTCTGATCAGTTGTCATGGTCAGCGGGTTCCCTTTCCGGATACCGGCATATTCGATGTATTTAAAACCAAATTTTGCAGCACTCCGCAATGATTCTTCCGGCCCCCTGTCTCCAACTTCGTATACCAGTGTGTTTAATGCGAGTTTCATTATTTAAGTCCTCCAGTTATTTCTTCTAATTTATCAAAAAAACCTTTTTTGCGTGGCGAACTGATTCCCCAGTTTACCGGTACAGACTGATACCCTTCGTCAAAGGAAGTTTCACCTTTGAAACGAAAGTCGAAATATCCCCATGATGCATAAGCCTTTACAGCTTCAACGAAATTGTTCGACGGCATATCAAAATCGAAATGGTCGTCTTCGTTAAACACGATTGGCATTGGACGATAGGATGGCAATGCCTTTACCTCTTTAACCATTTCCTTAATACGTTTTGGATCGCTAACCCCATTTCCATGAATCAATACATAGTCCGAAACCTCAACCACTTTATCCGGAGGAATAGTGTTTCCATTAAAACTTGTGGAAACCAATAATTTAGGGGCATTTTTCTTGATTCTAATTATTAATTCGTGTATACGGTCCTGTCCAATAATCGGGTGATCATATGCATTATTGTTACACTCATTTGCTACCTCAAGCAGGATGTTTTTATATTTCTTTTTCAGGATCCATGCCACGGTGTTATCAACCGCAGCAATTACTGCTTTTTCATCCTTAAGTCGTTGGTCCTGCCCGAAATAAAAGATACCAAGGTTTACAACCATTCTCAATTTGTTGGCTTTGTCAATAATGCGTTCCATCCTTTTTACATAGGCTGGGCGAAGTGTTCCGTCCGGTTCAAAAGCATTATTTTCCCACGGTTGAGACTTTGAATAACCTTCTGGACTTCCACCCTGAAAGTTAATATTGAAAGCGAGCAAGCCTTTAGCATACCATTCATCCATTGCTGATATAAATTCATTGGTATTGCGGTCGGCATCCCATTTCCGGGTATCCGGGTACTTCCATTTATCAACGGTTTCTGGATTCAAATCATCAAAAACACCCTGAACCATGCGCGAGTTCATCAGCAGGCCTTCTATCGGGTAGCCTTGCCAGGTGCGACCTTTGTAAGTTGGCTGTCCGTTAATCAGGAACTTTTCGCCTTCGATACTGACGATATTTTTTGGTGATTTTTTGGTCGAGGCAATGGATTCGGTAGAAATCGAAAAAAAGCATATTACCGTTAAAACTGAAATTAAAGGGCGAATTTTCATGTTAAAAAATTTTGGTTGATTTAATTAATTGATTTTTCAGGATTCATAGTTGACCACATTACGATGGCAATAAGGCTTAATCCGGCACAGATAAAGAAAAAGGGTTCGTAGCGATTGGTCCATTGAAAGAGGTACGGAAAAGCAATGATGGTAACAAAGGCTCCCAGGTTTCCTGCCATGTTCATAGTACCCGACACCACTCCTGCATTTTCTTTTCCTATGTCGATACAGAATGCCCATGATGGGCTCAAAGTCATATCGGCGCCAAATACGGCCAGCGCCATAAATGCAACTGAAAGTACAGGCGAAGAAACTTGTGTTACCATGATCATACCAACGGCAGAAAGGGCAAATCCGATGATCGCTGGTAAACGGCGCGAAAGTTTCCATTTCCCATTACGGTATATGGCATCGACAAGAATACCCGCCAGCCAATTCCCAACTGCACCAGCAATTAATGGAATGGAGGTATAAAAACCCGCTTCGACCAATCCAAGCTGGAATCGCTCCTGGATGTAGGGATACATCCAAGTAAGCGAGAAGTAGAACGTGAAATTGCTGCTTATGTATTGAACCATTGTTTTCCACATGGTGGACGATTT
>DAITNH010000156.1:0-11926 GCA_036834745.1 Prolixibacteraceae bacterium | reverse complement strand
GCATTTTTGAATGATTTTTCTGTTAGTTTATAGGAAAGGCTGCAAGTTGGGTTAATTATATGTACGTGAATGGTTGGGATTTTAAAATTACAGTAGGTGAGGGAATTACAGGGTTAAATGTTCAATATGTGTTTGAAAAACGAAAATAATGAAAGTAATAAATAATTTTACTGGGAAGAATTTCCTGTTTACAGGCGAAATGCACCTCATAGATAAAAAACAAAAGCACATGTATTGGCTATTGTGCGAAATGGCTAATGCCACCCATAAAACAAGTATAAGTAAAAAACTTGATTTTGTTGTGACCGGTGCTAAACCTAGCCCCGCCAAATTAATTGAGGTAGAGAAACTAAATATCGAAGGCTGCAATATTAGGGTAATTGACGAAGAAACTTTTATAAAACAGTTTTTTGAATTAGAGGAACTGCCACCATACATTAGTTTTTATTATTAAAACAAAAACCCGCACTCAGCGAGTTTTTGTTTTAATATATTTGGTATCAGAGCCTGTTAAAGTTTGTCCTTTATGAATTAAATACTTAATGAATCAACCTATAAAAAGCAGAGCTTCACTTAAAGTGAAAACCTGACTATAAAGTAAGCTACTGACTAAAAATTAGGAGACTTCATAAATAATCCCATTGGGTTGCCTAATTTTTTTTGTTGCCTCCAAAACTTCAATGCCAACAATATTTCCTTCATCATCATAATCTAAAATGATTCCAGTCTTGTCCTCATCACTTTCAGCAACTTCTTTTTCTGAAAACTGAATGTAAACAACATCAATTTTTGTATCGTATTTTGTCCACATTTTTGTGAGTTGAGATTATCAAAAATACTGAATCGCATTAAAAATAAGTAAGAGTTTTACTTAAATAAATCGACTACCAGATTATTATCTATAAAAATTCTTGAAACCTGAATCTAAAATCGTAGATATGAATTGTCCTGAATCATACTTGATTTCCCTTAAATGGTCAATACTATTAGGGTGATCATTCTTTATTATCGAATAATAATTCAATTTTACAGAAAATGTTTTTGTAACAGATTCTAATATGGGCATAATTTCCCTTTGAGGCATTTCACTCGAATTCAAATTATACATTAAATAATAAAAAGAGCTCCAAAAAACTGCCGCTTTATCGACCTCAATATTGTCAGGAGAACCTACAACAGAATAACAGTGGTATTTTGGGATAAAGTGTTTTGCTAATTCAAAACGTGTTGCTTTACATGCAGAAAGAAACAATCTTCTATGATAAAGGTGTTTCCCAATTATAAGCTCCAATTCAGAGAAATCAATATATTCTAACGTTAATCCTAGCTCTTGTTCATTACCGTGGCATGCTAAATGCAAAAATCCAAATCCAGATTGAGAATACAGTTTTATTATTTCCTCCAACTCGAATACAGTTCTTATATAAAAATATTTGTTTGGAATGTGGCACAAGTCAAGCATTTTCTTAAGAACAGCACCATCTAAATTACCTTCCAATTCATTGTCAATATCCATTGATTCAATGATAAACACACCGAATGAAGGATCCGTATTTACTATATCCATAAGTGGGAAATTACCTGTTCTGATACTGTTTGTCGTAATAGCTTTGGTAATCGCCGCTGGTAACGTTTTCCATCCATTCGGTGTTTGCAAGATACCAGTCGATTGTTATTTCCAAACCCTGCTCAAACTGAAGGCTTGGCACCCAATTGAGTTCTTTTTGAAGTTTGGTAGAGTCGATAGCGTAGCGCAAATCGTGTCCTGCGCGGTCTTTCACGTAAGTAATCAGCTTTTCAGAAGTTCCGGGTTCACGCCTGAGTTTACTGTCCATGATACGGCACATCACCTTTATCAAATCAATATTTGTCCATTCGTTGTGCCCGCCAATGTTGTAGGTGTCGCCATCTTTCCCCTGATGGAAAATCACATCAATCGCTCTGGCATGATCTTCAACCCACAACCAGTCGCGAATATTGAGACCTTCGCCGTAAACGGGCAATGCTTTGTTATTCTTTATATTGTTGATAAACAGCGGAATCAGTTTTTCAGGAAACTGAAACGAACCGTAATTGTTCGAGCAGTTTGAAACCACTACCGGTAAACCAAAAGTATCGTGGTAAGCACGCACAAAATGGTCGGAACTGGCTTTCGACGCGGAATACGGACTGTGCGGATCGTATCCGGTCTTTTCGGTAAACATGCCTTCGCTGCCCAAACTTCCATACACTTCGTCGGTCGAAATGTGGTAAAAGCGTTTGCCTTCGGTATTGTCTTTCCAAATGTGACGGATGGCATTCAGCAAATTCACTGTGCCGATTACATTCGTAAATACGAATTCAGTAGGATTGGTGATCGACCTGTCAACATGTGATTCGGCAGCCAAATGAATCACTCCATCAAATTGTCTCTCGATGAAAAGCTTCAGGATAAAATCTGCATCTACAATATCGCCTTTTACAAACTCGTAATTTGCCTTGCCCTCAATATCTGTCAGATTCGCAAGGTTTCCGGCGTAAGTGAGCTTGTCGAGGTTTACAATTTTATATTCAGGATACTTGTTTACAAACAAACGAACAAGGTGCGAACCAATAAATCCGGCGCCTCCGGTAATCAGGATTGTCTTCATATCAAACGGTTATATTAATTAAAGTCATTTATAAATCTACTTCCAATTGCGCAACGCTTATTCCATTCCGCGCACCCGCTTTTCCCAATTCCATGCCGAAAGCAAAGTTTCTTCCAATCCGGTTTCTGCTTTCCAGCCAAGTTCTTCATTGGCCAAAGTCGTGTCAGCCCATATTTTTTCGATGTCTCCCGGTCTGCGATCAACAATCTTGTAATTTAGCTTCACTGCGGTGGCCATCTGAAAAGCGTGAACGATTTCAAGAACTGAAACACCATGACCCGTTCCAAGGTTGAAAATTTCGTATCCGGATTTATTTTTGTTGTAAAGCAAACGCTCAACAGCAATAACATGCGCTTTTGCCAGGTCGACCACGTTGATGTAATCACGCACGGCCGAACCATCGATTGTGTCGTAATCGTTGCCAAAAACCTTCAACTCACCGCGCAGACCGGCAGCTGTTTGCGTGATAAAAGGAACCAGATTGGCAGGCACTCCCAAGGGAAGTTCGCCAATTACGGCTGACGGATGGGCTCCAACCGGATTGAAATACCGAAGCGCGATCCCTTTAATTTGTGGATTTGCAGCAATGGTATCTTTTAGAATATCTTCATTTATTTTTTTTGTATTTCCGTATGGCGATTCAGCATCTTTTCGTGGAGTATTTTCGGTAACCGGTAATTCATCAGGTTGCCCGTAAACGGTACATGAAGACGAAAAAACAACATTCGAAACTCCATATTTTAACTGGCACTCCAGAAGATTTATCAACGAAAAAAGGTTATTGCGGTAATATAACAATGGTTTTTCAACCGATTCACCAACAGCCTTGGAAGCTGCAAAATGAATAATGGCTTCAATATTTGGATATTTGGCGAAAAACAAATCTACTTTGTCTTTCTCAATCAAATCGAACTGTTCAAAAGCCGGGCGAATTCCGGTAATTTTTTCAATTCCATCCAAAACCTCAAGGCTCGAATTCGAGAGATTGTCAACAATAATCACTTCAAAACCTGCATTTTGCAATTCAACTGCTGTATGCGAACCAATGTATCCGGTACCACCGGTAACCAAAATTTGTTTCATTATTTGATTTATTTATGTTGAGCCGCAAATTTAGGAATTATCTGGTTTCCTTTAGCTTTCCAACTAAGTTAAGTTTGATTGATAATAAAATACCCCGGGTTGTTGAAAACTTTGCCTTGAAGCATCACTTAATTTTCTTACTTTTGACTCTTTAAACAGGAGAAATATGGAAATAAATCAATACATAAAAGAGCTTTTGTTGCTGAATGATTGTGTTATCATTCCTGAGTTTGGTGGCTTTGTGGCCAATTACAAACCGGCAACAATCGAAAACAATCAGTTTTTCCCTCCTACCAAAGAAATCGCTTTCAATAACAAGCTGAATTCAAATGATGGTTTGCTTATTAATTACATTTCTGAAACAGAAGGCATCGATTATTTCAGTGCAAAGCAAAAACTCGACAGTTTTGTTGAAGAAACCAATCTTAATCTCGAACGGAACCGGAATGTATTTTTCGAAGGTGTAGGCTATCTGCACTACGATTCACGCGAAAATTTGCTTTTCGAACCTCAGCTGAGACAGAACTTGTTGGTTGATTCCTATGGCCTTCAGAATTTCTCTTATGAAAAGCTTTACCAACGGCAAATGCCGAACCCAGCATTTAAGGTTGAATACCGCGAGCCCGTTCCTGTTATTTTTCAAAAGCGCAAATTGCAAAAACTGGTGATCGCAATTCCTTTATTATTTGCCATGGCGCTCATCCCAATTAAAAACAATAAAGTATTCCTATCGAAATCAGACATGGGAATGTGGGAAACATTCATTCAAAGTGCTCCTGCGGTTGCGGTGCATACCTCGGAACCAGCTACTGCTGAATATACTGCAAACATTGCGGCTCAGGAACAAACCAAGTTCAATTATTACATTATCGGCGGAAGTTTCAAAAGCGAGGAAAATGCCGTTAATTACCTTCAGCAACTGAAAGAGCAAGGTTACGACGGACAAAATCTTGGTGTTTTTAAAGGCCTGCACCGCATTGCAATGAAAGGTTTTGTTACCATTGAAGATGCCCAGAAAGAACTGAACACACTGCTTTATCAAAACCCGCAGTCGGGTGTCTGGATATCTGCAAACGAATAAAATACTGAAAGCTCCGAAAGGGGCTTTTTTTTTACGAAACTTCCGGTATGAAAAAAGCCACTCCGGAAATCCCGAAATGGCCTTGGTAATTAATGTATGAAATCCAGTCAGATTTTATAAACCTTTTCTCTCTTAACCTTATAAAATGACCGACTTGTAATTGTTCATGGCTTTGAGACAAACTACATGGCGTTTCGGTTTACAAAACCTGTGCCAACAAGCCCAACAAAGTGGTCATTTTTCAATATAAAGTAAACTTTATTTAATCCGGTAAAGCAAGCTTATATCTTACCGATAGTATTAACCAGCAAATCAATTACATGACTCACATTCTGGTTAAAAACCTTCAACACATCTCCCCAGGTCACCGGAGCCTCATCGGTTTTCCAGCAATCGTAGTCGGTACTCATGGCGATGGCTGCATACGGAATTTCCAGTTCGTTGGCCAGAATTGCTTCAGGAGCAGTTGACATATTAATCACATCTGCACCCCACAACCTGAACATGTTTGATTCTGCGCGGGTTGAAAAGCGCGGTCCTTCGATGGTCACAACCGTTCCTTTCTCAAAGATTTTCATCTTTAATTCGTGTGCGGTTTCAATGATTTTTGATCTGAGCAGATTGTCAAACGGATCGGCCATCGGGGTATGTTTCATTTCCTTCGGTTCGAACGAATCGAAAAAAGTGACCGCCCTCAACCTTGTAAAATCTATGAATTGATCGAGTACTACAAAATCACCGCGCCCGATTTCCTGTCGCAAACTTCCGCAGGCTGTTGTAGCCAGAATGTGGGTGCAACCAATTTCGCGGATCGCCCAAATGTTGGCGCGGTTGTTCACCTGAGTTGGCGGAATTGTATGCTGCCGACCGTGGCGTGACAGAATTGCAACTTCGCGGCCACTGATTGTTCCGCATTTAAAATCGGAAGTTGTTGGCCCGTAAGGTGTGTCTATTTTCAGTTCGGTGGCATTTTTCAGAATCGCAGGATTTTCGAGGCCGGAGCCACCAATGATGGCAATTTTAGTCATTTTGATAAAGGTTATAAATATTGATAATTTCAGTTGTTGCTTCAGTAAGGTTGCTGCCAAAGGCCAGAATTCCTTCCCGATGGCCGCCCATTACAATGATTTTTTCATTTATTTCTGAAGAAAGTTTTCCAACGGAATAAGCCATTTCAGGAGTTCCGTATTCAATTTCGGCGGAAGTTGTTGGAAAGTTGTTCAGCAGTTTTTCCCATAACCACAGACAATGCACATGCACCACCGCACCCACTTCAGGAAGTGATTCGTAAATGGCAGCATGGGTAAGACTTTCGGCGGATGCTTTTGTAAGTCCTGTGCAGGATATTGAATTCTTTTCAAAATCATATCCGGTAATCAACGCATAATGCGATTGATCAAGTTTCTCAAACTGACCGGTTGCACTGCCGGTAATGATAAATGATTTGTTGTCATCAGATTTTACCGAAATATTTCCGAAGCCAATTCCGTCAGGATACATTCCGATCAATCCCAAAGCGAAAAGTTTGGTTCTTGCTGCTTCAAGTTGATTGAATATTTCTTCCTGAAACGGGAACTCCTTTTGCGTCCGGTTGCAGTTAAATTTGATGTATCCTTCCGTCATGGGTTCGCTTTTTCAGGAAACAAGCTTAAAATTCCTTCGCGGGTTGCTTTACAAACTCCACGTTCAGTGATCAATCCGGTTACCAAACGCGCTGGTGTGACATCGAAACCGTAATTGGCAACTGCGCTTTTCTCCGAAAGTATCCTGAATTCGTGAACTTCACCTTCCAGCAATCCTTCCATCATTGAAACTTCGCTCCCATCGCGCTGTTCAATCGGAATTTCAAGAATTCCATCATTTAATGTCCAGTCAATGGTTGTTGATGGCAAGGCCACATAAAACGGAATTCCATTGTCGGCAGCGGCAAGTGCTTTCAGATAAGTGCCTATTTTATTGGCCACGTCGCCGTTCAAAGTGGTGCGGTCGCTTCCAACTATTACCATGTCAACCATTTTGTGCTGCATCAAATGCCCACCGGTATTGTCAGGAATAACGGTGTGCGGAATGCCGGCTTCGCCCAGTTCCCAGGCAGTGAGGCGCGCTCCCTGATTCCGCGGGCGGGTTTCGTCCACCCAAACATGCACCGGAATACCAGCTTCATGCGCCAGATAAATGGGTGCGGTAGCCGTGCCCAATTCCACACAGGCCAATCGGCCGGCATTGCAATGAGTCAGAATTTGTACAGGTTCACAGTGTTTAGACTCGCCGATTGCTTTTATGATTTCCAGCCCATGTTTTCCAATATTTTTGCTGAAATCAATCTCCCGCAGCTTCAGGTTTTCGGCATAATCAAAGAGTTTTTCAACATTTTCAGAAACTGGAAACTCATCAGCAATCACTGAAAGCGCTTCATCCACAGCAAAAGCCAGATTTACCGCGGTGGGCCTGGTTGATTTCAATTTTTCGGCTGCCAGTTTCATTTCCGCCTGAAAATCATTTCCGGAGTAATTGCGCGCAGCCAGATACATTCCGTAAGCAACAGTGACACCAATAAGCGGTGCACCTCTCACAACCATCTCACTGATAGCATCTCCGGCTTCTTCCAATGTTCCGATTTCAATAATCAGATTCTGAAACGGCAGTTTTCGCTGGTCAATAGTTTCGACCATTTGCTTTTGATGATTGAACCATATTGTCTGCGGATTTCCCATGTTTTTCGGCTTATATATCAGGTGCCAAATATAGGCAAATACAATCTGAAGTTCAGAATCCGCTCATTCAGGTTTAAAAAATTTGTCTTCTTATTCCCATTATTTTTAAGACTTTTGTGATCTCAAAATTTTACTCAATGGAAATTTTAAAAGGAATCAGAAATATAATCTTCGATCTGGGTGGTGTTTTACTGAACATCGATCCTAAAAAAACAATTGAAGCATTTGGACAGCTTGGCATGGAGCAGCTGATTGGAGAAAAAGGTCTGACTTATGACCACGACGTTTTCTACCTGATGGAAAAGGGCAAAATAACTCCGGAAGAGTTCAGAAACGGAGTTCGGGAATTGCTTCCGGGAGAAGTAACCGATGATGAAATTGATGCGGCATGGACAGCAATGTTGCTTGATTTTCCTAAAGTGCGTGTCGAACTGGTCCAAAAGTTCCGGAAAGAATTTAAAATCTATCTTTTCAGCAATACCAACGCCATTCATGTTTTAAAATATCAGGACATTTTCAGAAAACAACACGGCTTTGAAGTTTCCTCATTGTTCGAGAAAGACTTTCACTCGAACGAAATAGGCTTCAGGAAACCATCTTCGGACTCGTTTCAGGAAATCATCCGGCTTTCAGGAATTAATCCTGAAGAGTCTTTGTTTGTTGACGATTCGTTACTAAATGTGGAAGGAGCCATTGCCTGCGGATTAAAAGGATACTGGCTCGAACCCGGCCAGAAAATCGAAGAATTATTTCAGAAATACCTGTAGCAGAAAATCTTGCATTGACTTTTTGGTAAAAACAACTGAATCTTGCCTTGACTTTTTGCGACTGAAGACTGAGACTGAAGACTTCCTTTATGCTTCCCGGTCTTTCCAGTCGCCATTTTCGCGAATAATAGCTTCCAATTCCTCAACAGCCTGTTCAAAAGGAATATGCTTCTTCATCAGTTGCTGCCGTTTGTAAAGATTCACATTTCCGGGACCGGCACCTACAAAGCCGTAATCTACATCGCCCATCTCGCCCGGGCCGTTTACCACACAGCCCATCACACCAATTTTCAGGTGGTCAAGATGATTGAAATGAGCTTTTATCTTGATGGTGGTTTCGTGAAGATCGAACAAAGTACGTCCGCAACCGGGGCATGAAATGAATTCAGTTTTGGTCAACCGCATGCGGCTGGCCTGTAAAAGAGAAAAACTCAGATCTTTCAGATCGGTAAAAGTAATCTGATCCGATTCATTGGTGATGCAAACTCCATCTCCGTAGCCGTCAATTAGTAATCCGCCCAAATCGGCGGCAGCTTTTATCTGAAGATTTTCAAGATATCGTTCGTTGTATTTTCTGAAAATGACCACCGGAACCTTCCAAATATGAGATTCGAGCGTCATGAAGAAAGCCCGCAGCTCTGCAAATGGATTTTTGTTGAAACTTTCAAGAATCAGAATGGTCTTCCGTGTTTGCTTCAGTTTGGTTATAATTTCAGGATTTTCATTCATGAAATGATCAAACTCTTCTTTGTTGGTGCGGATAAACTTGGTTTGCCCCCAGTGCGATCCTCCGAAAAGGTATTCTTCCAGCGTAAGCACCGGATAGGTATTTCCTTCCAGATCAAGTACTTCATTATAATTCAGGAAATACTCCGGAATTTGTTTGCCGCGCAAAGGAAGAATTTCTGAGAGTGTCCGGCCACGAAGGTCGGCCATTACAACTGGCAGAAATTTATCGCCCATACGCAAAACCGGACGAACCGACCGCCGTTCGTACTCAAACGGATTGATTTGTGCAAAAAGCGGTGCTTTGATAGGTTTGTGTCCCTTGTATGTTTCAATGTGATTGATCAGTTTCCGGGCAACGGATATCTCATTTTCAGGAGCTTCTGTCAACGAAACACGAATGGTGTCGCCTATTCCATCGGCCAGCAAAGCCCCGATTCCAACAGCCGATTTAATACGGCCATCTTCACCTTCGCCAGCTTCGGTAACGCCCAGGTGAAGCGGATAATCCATGTCTTCGAGCCTCATTTTATAACTCAGCAGCCGCACCGTGTAAACCATTGTACGCGTATTGCTCGATTTGATGGAAATTACCACGTTGGCAAAGTCCTCCTGTTTACAAATACGAAGGAATTCCATCACCGACTCAACAATTCCGGCGGGCGTATCGCCATAGCGACACATGATGCGGTCGGACAACGAACCTTGATTGGCGCCAATCCTGAGCGCTGTTTTTGTTTCTTTTAATGAGCGCAAAAAAGGTACAAATTGTTCTTCTATCTTCCGAAGTTCTTCTTTGTACTCTTCGTTGGTATAAATATGATGTTCGAACTTAGCTCGTTTATCGTAGAAATTACCGGGATTGATTCTCACCTTGGCCACGTATTTTGCGGCAATTTCGGCAAGGTGCGGGTTAAAATGAATGTCGGCCACCAAAGGATGTTCGTACCCCCGCGCAACCAGTTCCCTCTTGATGTTTTGAAGATTTTCGGCATCGCTGACTCCTCTTACGGTGACACGAACCATGTCGGCCCCAGCCTTGATGATGCGGATAATCTGCTCAACAGTAGCCTCTGTATCACGCGTATCGGTATCAGTCATAGATTGAATCCGGATCGGATTTCCATCTCCGAGCAAAACTTCTCTTATTCTCACCAACGATGTCTTTTGTCGCTGGTACTTCGTCAAATCTTCTATGTAATTAAAGTTCTGGTCCTTCATTTTACCCGATTTTATTGGGCAACAAAGTTAATTTAAAGTTAATAAATACGAAATGGGTAAAGCGTTAAAGAAAAATAATTGTGAATCCTTGAATCGGCATAAATCTTTACTTTTGCAGAACATTAAAAAGCCGGCAATGACCATCAAAATATCGGAGGTAAATAAATTCTACGGAAGTCAGAAAGCACTCGACCAGGTTTCATTTGAAATTGGAACAGGAGAACTGGTCGGATTTTTAGGACCAAACGGTGCCGGAAAATCCACCCTGATGAAAATTATCACCGGTTATCTGGCTTCAGATGGCGGATCGGTTGAAATTAACGGTGAAATGGTTGAAACAAAAAATACGGCCATCCGCTCACAAATTGGATATCTGCCAGAAAACAATCCGCTTTACACAGATTTGTACGTTCGGGAATACCTCGAAATGGTAGCCGGATTTTATCAGCTTCCAAACAAAAAGGAACAGGTTTTAAAAATGGTTGAGCTTACCGGCCTGAAAACCGAACAGCACAAGAAAATCGGCGCTCTTTCGAAAGGATACCGCCAGCGGGTAGGTTTGGCTCAGGCTTTGATCCACGACCCGGCAGTATTAATTCTGGACGAACCTACCACCGGACTTGATCCCAACCAACTGGATGAAATCAGGCAACTGATCAGCACAATCAGCAAAAACAAAACAGTGATGCTTTCTACCCATATCATGCAGGAAGTGGAAGCTGTTTGCACTCGAGTACTCATTATCAACAAAGGGAAACTGGTGGCTGACGGATCGGTTGATCAGCTCAAAGCCGGAAAGTTTGCCCAAAAACAAACGGTTTGGGTTGAATTTGATAAAGCTCCTGATTTGGAAACATTGCGAAAAATTCCCGGCCTCCTGAAAATCGAACAAGCCGGCAAAACAAGCTTTCTGGCCGAATCGGAAAACAACCTCGATCTCAGGCCTGCCCTGTTTCATTTTGCCGTTTCAAACAACCTTGTTTTACTGACATTGAAAGAGCAGCAGCAAAGCCTTGAAAATGTATTTCAGGAATTAACGAAGTAATTTTTTCATATAAAGACTTCGTTGTCTGAAAAAAATCTTTACATTTGCACCCGTTATGTGGATAAATTTGTACTGATTGCAACCACGGAAAAAAATGCTAAAACGATCCGATTACTATCTTGCTTTTCGATCAATTATTCCACAGCGTTTTTGTATAATCTATTGTTACTGAAACTATTCAGAAATATCTGATTGTTTTTGGGCAATTTAAATTGATCAAATTATGAGTTACTATTTCACAAGCGAATCAGTTTCCGAAGGTCATCCTGATAAAGTATCTGATCAGATTTCGGATGCACTTTTGGACGAATTTCTCGCCCACGATGTCAACTCTAAAGTTGCCATCGAAACACTTGTTACTACCGGACAGGTTGTACTTGCCGGAGAAGTAAAATCGAATACTTATGTTGACGTGCAGGAAACTGCCAGAAGAGTGATTAACCAAATTGGCTACACCAAAGCCGAATATCGTTTTGACGGCGATTCGTGCGGCGTTTTTAGCGCCATTCACGAGCAAAGCCCCGACATCAACCGTGGCGTTGACAAAGCGGATAAAATGGATCAGGGTGCAGGCGACCAGGGAATGATGTTTGGTTTTGCATGTTCCGAAACCGACAATTACATGCCCCTTCCACTCGAATTATCTCATCTCATTCTGG
>DAITNH010000155.1:0-11999 GCA_036834745.1 Prolixibacteraceae bacterium | reverse complement strand
CAGATCAACGTGCTCGAAAATTTCAAGATCAAAGCGCTGATTGACGAACATTACATCGACCGCGTAGTCCGTGATCTTCCGGCAACTTTAGACCGCAATGGAACCAACTTTAATCTGAAAGTAAGAAAAGTGTATCCTGAAGTGCGCAACGGTCAGTTCGAAATTGATCTGGTTTTTGATGGCACAAGTCCCGACAATATCCGCACCGGACAAACTTACCACATCAAACTCGAACTGGGCGAAGCGGGTAAAGCGGTTTTGCTGCCACGAGGTGGATTCTTCCAAAGTACAGGCGGACAATGGGTATTTGTGCTGAACGAAAATGAATCGGAAGCCACTAAACGGAACATTAAAATCGGCAAACAAAATCCGCAGTATTACGAAGTATTGGAAGGCCTCAATGCCGGCGAAAAAGTAATAACTTCAGGATATGAGATGTTTGGGACCAACGATAGGATAACGTTTTAGCAAAGGGCATGGAGCATGGAGCATGGAGCAAAGGGCATGGAGCAAAGGGCATGGAGCATGGGGCAAGGGGCAAGGGGCAAAGAAGCGCTGTTAAATTGAATTTTAATTCATAACTTGATGAATGTAAAACTTAAAATTTAAACTCATGGCACAATTTAGATTTATGGACTTAGAAATTTGGAAAGAGGCTATCAACATGAACGATCAGCTTTTTGATCTGGCAGATGCAATGTCAGACGCTAGAAGTTATCGCGTTGCGGAGCAGTTGCGTGGTGCATCCTTGAGCATTTCAAACAATATTGCCGAAGGTTCAGGTTCATTCTCATCAAAAGACTTTGCCAACTTTCTGAATATTGCCCGAAGATCAGTTTTTGAAACTGCCAATATTTCGTTTGTAGCCTATCGTCGGAAGTTCATTGAAAAAGAGAAGTTGGATCAGATACTAAACGATTTGGAATTATTAAGTAAAAAAATAACAAATTTCAGAAAATCACTTTTATAAGAGCATGGGGCAATGAGCATGGAGCATGGGGAAAAGTCAATCCTTGCCCTCTGCTCCTTGCCCCAAGCTCCCCGCTCCTTGCAAAATTTACAACTAATAAAGGCTCGTGCAAAGCGCCAACCATGCCCTTTGCCCCATGCCCCAAGCTATTTTATTAACCAATAACGGCTAGTGCAAAGCGCAGTCCATGCTCCTTGCTCCATGCCCTAAGCAATTTTATATCATGATACGAACAGTAAACCTTAACAAAGTATTCCGCACGGAAGAGATTGAAACCAGTGCGTTGAGCGAAGTGACCCTTCACATTCAGAAGGGCGAGTTTGTAGCCATTATGGGGCCTTCGGGCTGCGGCAAGTCAACCTTGCTCAACATTATCGGCTTGTTAGACAATCCTACTTCAGGCGAGTATTATTTCGATGACCAGGAAGTTGGCGGTTTTAAGGAACGCAACCGTACCTTACTCCGGAAAGGCAATATCGGCTTCGTGTTCCAGAGTTTTAACCTGATCGACGAACTTAATGTGTACGAAAACGTGGAACTGCCACTCATCTACTTGAAATTGAGCGCTAAAGAGCGCAAGGAGATGGTCGAAAAAGTACTGGACCGGATGCAGATCAGTCACCGTAAAAAACACTTTCCGCAGCAATTATCCGGAGGACAACAGCAGCGTGTAGCCATTGCGCGTGCAGTGGTAGCCAATCCCAAACTGATCCTGGCCGATGAGCCAACCGGTAACCTCGATTCGAAAAACGGGCTGGAAGTGATGAACCTGCTCACTGAACTCAACCGCGAAGGAACCACCATTGTAATGGTTACCCACTCCATCCACGACTCCGAATTTGCTCACCGGGTTATTAATTTATTCGACGGTCAGGTGATTACCGAAGAAGTGAAAATGCGAATGGGGGAATTGCTCTTATAAAAAAATGATATGTGCAGATAACATTGCCCGTTCTATAATTCAATAAAAACAAAATTATGTTCAAATATTTTTTCATAGTGATCCTTCGTAATTTATTTCGCAATAAGTTCTATTCAATAATCAACATTGTTGGTTTAGCTATTGGTATTTCAGCATGTATCCTGATTATATTGTATGTGCAATCGGAATTAAGTTACGACCGCTACCACGAAAAATCTTCACGCATTTACCGGGTAAATATATATGCGGTATTAAGCGATAATGAGTTTGACTCTCCGGTAACCTGTCCTCCAATGGCAAAGGTTCTTAAAGATGAATTCCCCGAAGTTGAATCAGTAGTCAGGCTTGTGAATTTCACACAACCGGTTATCAGACACAGTGAGAATGTTTATAGCGAAACAAAATGGTTTTTTACTGATCCCGATTTTTTTAATGTATTTACTGCACCATTCATTTCAGGAAATCCTAAAGAAGCATTGATTCAACCCAATTCTGTTGTATTGACAGAAACAACTGCCAGAAAGTATTTTGGGAATGAAAGTCCTTTGGGCAAATACCTTACCTGGGACAATGACCATGACTATCTAATTACAGGAGTTATAAGGGACTTTCCGCAAAACTCACATTTCAAACCTGATTTTTTGGCTTCTCTCATTGGGCAGCCTATTGATAATGATGCCAATTGGACGAACAATCAAGTCTTCACCTACCTGACTTTGAAGGAGGGATACTCACAACAGGTTATCGATGACAAATTTCAATCTCTTGTTAAAAAATATGTAGGTCCACAGCTAATGCAGGCGCTGGGTGTTTCATACGATAATTTAATGGCTAGCGGCACAAAATATAATTATTATCTGCAACCCCTTACCAGGATTCATTTTGATAACAAATCCGTATTCAATATAGAACCTGGAGGAAACAGAAGCTACATGGTCATTTTCTCGATTATCGCCATTTTTATTCTGGCAATTGCATGTATCAACTTTATGAATCTGGCAACAGCCCGCTCAGCCAAACGAGCCAGAGAAGTTGGCATTCGTAAATCTTTAGGTTCCAATCGTAAATTTTTGATTTATCAGTTTCTGGCAGAGTCTGTTTTTATAACTCTCATTTCAATGGTACTTTCCATGGTCCTTATTAAATTTTTTCTTCCCGGATTCAATAATTTAATTGACAAACATCTGGAATTTAATTATTTCGACAATTTCACCAATATCCCTTTGATGGTTGTTTTCGGAATTGTGGTCGGGATAATTGCTGGTAGTTATCCTGCATTTTTTCTGGCTTCATTTAGTCCGGTTAAAGTAATAAAGGGACTAAACATGACACAAGGAGGCCACGCAAAACTTAGAAACGGATTGGTAATTTTCCAATTAGCTGTCTCAATCGTTTTATTCTCCGGTACATTTCTAATCAGTAAACAATTAAGTTTTCTTCAGAATACTGATATAGGTTTTAATAAGGAAAACCTGATAGTAATTGAGAAAGCTGATAAACTTGGGAGCAGACTTTCATCATTTAAACAGGAATTATTGTCTCAAACTGGCATTCTCGGTGTAACCAACAGCACTACTGTTCCAGGAAGATTGTTTACAAGCAATGTATTTACCCATCATTCAGTCAACGATCCGCGTGGGTCACTTACCATGTGGAGCGACTGTGATTTCGCAAAAACTTTTCAGATTGAAATGAAGGAAGGTCATTATTTTGAAGAAGGGGCTAAGTCAACAGGCAGAGAAGTGGTACTGAATGAATCGGCAATTAAAGAACTAAATATTGCGGATCCAGTTGGAAAAAAAATCTACGATGGTCCACATTCTGCTGAAGGCGGTTACACAATTATTGGTGTTATGAAAGATTTCAACTGCGAATCGCTTCACCAGGAAATAAGCTCATTGGTTGTCTTTAACGGAACAGGAAATACATTGACAGTCAGGATTTCTTCAGGTAACATGCGCGAGAAAATAAATAAAATCGAGCAAAAATGGAAACAGTTGGCCCATGGCCAAACATTCGACTATGTATTTTTTGATCAGGATTTTAACCGTTTATACAAAGCAGAAACAAGGACGAAAAAGGTAGTTGCTATTTTTTCTGCCCTTGCAATTATTATTGCTTGTCTTGGACTTTTAGCTCTTGCAACCTTTACTGCAGAACAACGCACCAAAGAAATCGGAGTACGAAAAGTGAATGGTGCCCGGATATCGGATATTATATATTTACTCAACAGCGACTTTATGAAATGGTTAGCGGTTGCCTTTGTACTTGCCGTACCTGGAGCATGGTATTTATTGCACAACTGGCTCGAAAATTTTGCCTACAAAACCGAACTAAGTTGGTGGGTTTTTGCATTGGCAGGTTTGCTGGCGTTGGGAATTGCGCTGCTAACTGTAAGTTGGCAAAGCTGGAGGGCGGCAACGAGAAACCCGGTGGAGGCGCTGAGGTATGAGTAATTCATAACTATGAAGAAATCATAGTCACTCACTATACCAATTAAATCAAAGTTTGGGACAATAAACTTATAACAATAAGATCATGAATCTACACAACATTAAACTAGCCATAAGAAACCTGAAACGACATAAATTGTATAGTATTTTAAGCATAACCGGTTTTTCCGTTGGGTTTGCTGTTTGCATCTTTATTGCCCTATTTGTTTACAATGAGCTGACAATGGACAAATGTTTCCCCGAATCTGAAAACATCGTCAGGGTTTATGATCCGAAGGAAAACAATTGCAGCCTTGATATTGTACTGAATCAGCAGTTTAAAGAGAAATATCCTGAAATAAGGTTCGCCTGTCCGCTTGAACAGATGAGCGACATGGAAATTGCAGCTAAAAGCGGGCTGAATTTCACCCGTTTCACCGGCTTGATTTCGACCACCAACGATTTTTTCAATGTATTTCCGGTCAAAACAATTTCAGCCATTGGCCGGCTTCCGTTCGAAGGGAAAGAATCGATCCTGATTACCAAATCGTTTGCCGCCATTTTATTCCCGAATGAAGATCCGCTTGGGAAACCGATAACCGTTTTAGATTTTATCAAAGGACAAGTTACTGCGGTTATCGAAGACTTTCCTAAAAGCTCCGGCATTCAGGCCAAAGTGTTGATTAATGCAGAAAATCCGGATTTCCTGTTATCGCAAAGCTGTAACGATGGAAGGTGCTGGAGCCCGATGAGCCATTTTTTGGTACTTCAGCCACAGACAGATCGTGCCGCTTTAGCAAAAAAAATGACTGCCGATATTCCTAAAGATCATCCTGAAATTAAAGCAATTGCGCTTCAGAAACTGACCGACATTTACCTTTCATCGCCAATAAATGGTAATGGAAATATCACCGGAAACCTTTCTCTTTTATTCATCTTCCTATCGGTAGGAATTGTTGTTCTGGTACTTTCAATCATCAATTTCCTGAATTTTTACGTGTCGCTGCAATACACCAAACTAAAGGAAATCGGGATAAAAAAAATCAATGGCGCCAGCTTTAAAAACCTGCTGTGCTTTTCATTGGCCGAGGTTTCAGTAAGCATCCTGATTTCCGTAGCTATTTCACTGGTGCTATTTCTAATCTTTCTTCCTTTTGCCAACCAGTTGTTCGAGCGGAATCTGGAAGCAAGCTGGCTGTTGCGGCCTGCCCTTTTATCTGTGCTAATATTAATTACAGTTGCAATCATCCTGATTAACAGTCTTGCGCCAATTTCTATTTTATCCCGATTCAATACAAGTTCTTTTCTGACCAAGATGAATGTTGGAGGAAATAAGCAGACCGGTCGCCGCTTACTTACTTTAATGCAATTTGCCGCATCAATCGTTTTACTGGCGGTGGTATTTTCGCTACACAAGCAAATTTCGTATGCCAAACATGCCAATCTGGGTTTCAGTAAAGAACAGTTGATACTTCTGAAACTGCCCATTGGCTTTAAAAGTCAGGATGTCTTCAAGCAAAAAATAAAAGAATTGCCGCTTTGCGAAAGGGTATCGTTAAGCCGCGGTGTTCCCGGATCTGTAAACCTTTTTATGGGTGACGGCAAATCGGGGAAAACGGTCATGTTGCAAACCCTTTACGTTGACGAAGACTTTTTCAAAACAATGAAAATTGAACTGAAGTCGGGACGAACGTTTCTTTCCGGAGATATGGGAAATGCCTGTATAATGAACGAAGAAGCCGTGAGACAATACGAATGGGCCGATTTTGAAGGGAAGCGGTTTGAGAATGGACGTGAAGGTGGTTATTCGGTTATTGGCGTAACGACTGATTTTCATATCGAATCGATGCATACAAAGATAAAACCCGCTTGCATGCTGGCGGCGGCTAATGATAAGCACGACGAGCTCAGGAATGTTTCAATCCGGATGACTCCAGGAAATCTGATCCAGCAAATGGATGAACTGCGGGCAATCTGGAAAACCTTTATTCCGGACGAGCCCATGAATTATTCGTTTTACGACGAGCAATTTGAGATCATGTATCAGAAAGATGAACGACTGGGAGAAGCAATTGGAATCGCCTCGGTTATTGCACTGGTTTTGACTTTCATGGGAATTCTCGGACAGGTGTTCCAGATAAGCCTGAACCGCACCAAAGAAATTGGTATCCGGAAAGTAAATGGCGCTAAAGTCTCCGACATACTGACATACATGAACAAGGAATTCCTGATTTGGGTAATCGTTTCAATGATTCTGGCCATTCCTCTGGCCATATACCTAATCAGCAAATGGCTCGAAAGTTTTGCATATAAAACAGAAATTGGATGGTCAACTTATGCTTTTGCCGGCCTTATCATGCTAACAACCGTTGTTCTCACTGTTACATTGCAGAGCTGGAAAGCGGCAACAAGGAACCCGGTGGAAGCATTGAGGTATGAATAACTCTTAACCATTAAAACGACCAGATCATGTTACAATATCTCTTTCGAATTACATTCCGGAATTTTAAACGACATAAAAGCACTTTCTTCATTAACCTGATTGGTTTATCGACGGCATTTGCCTGTGCTATCCTTATTTTTCTTTGGGTTAATGATGAAAAACACGTCGATAAATTTCATCAATTGAACAAACAGCTTTATCAGGTAATGGAGAATCATCATTCACCACAAGGAATTTTAACACAACCATGGACACCTGATATGCTGGGAAGAACCTTTGCCAGTGAAATGCCCGAAGTGGAAATGGAAACTTCAGTGATGCCAGCCGGATTGCTGGGAAACTTTTCGCTGGTAGTCGGGGATCAGAAAACAAAGGCAGCAGGCCAGTTTGCCGATTACAATTTTTTCAAAGTCTTTTCTTTCGGTTTAAGTCAGGGAGAACCGTCACAAGTTCTGAAAGCTAAAAATTCCATTGTCATTTCCCGGAAAATAGCCCTTACCCTTTTTGGTACGACTGAAAATGTTATCGGCAAAACCATCGATTGGGAACTCCTGAATTGTAAATATCCATCAGTTATTTCAGGAGTATTTGAAGGAAGTCCTGAAAATTCCACCATGCAGTTTGATTTTGCTTTGACTTTTGATGCCTGGCTTGATTTGTCAGAAACTGTTGGCCGAAAAGTTCAATGGGGCAACCACGCTCCGTGTACTTATCTTTTACTGAACAAAGGGGTCGATATAGCAAAGTTTAATGCTAAAATAGAAGGTTTTCACAAATCGAAAATCAGCGATTCAAATATCACTTTTTTTGCTGTTCCCTATTCAGGTCAATATCTGAACGGTAAATACGAAAACGGAGTTCAGGCTGGAGGAAGAATAAGCTATGTCAGACTCTTTACGTTGATTGCATTTTTCATTCTCCTGATTGCCGGAATAAATTATATGAATTTGTCCACCGCACGGGCCACAAGAAGATTGAAAGAAATCGGGATTAAAAAGGTAGTCGGGAGCGGGCGTTTTGCGCTGATTATTCAGTTCATGACCGAATCAGTAATGTTGTCGTTAATTGCGCTAATTCTCTCCGTTGCTATAGTGCTGATTCTGCTGCCACAATTCAATCAAATTACAGGAAAGCATCTGGTCTTCCTGATTAATCCACTATACATTTTCTACGTTTTGGGGGCCTGTTTGCTTATGGCAATCATAACCAGCCTGTATCCGTCACTTTATCTTTCCGGATTTAATCCATTCCGGAGTCTAAAAGGAAAGCAGTCTAATTCAGCCTTGGAACTATGGACACGGAAAGGACTGGTCGTTTTTCAGTTTGTTGTTTCGGTTGTGCTCATCAGTTCCGTTTTAGTGGTGTATAAACAAATCGAGTTTATCCAAAGTAAAAACCTGGGTTACAACAAGGACAATCTGGTATTCTTCAACAAGGAAGGAGGAGTTGCACAACAGGAAAATGCCTTTTTGACTGAGGCAAAAAAAATTGAAGGAGTAGTCAACATTTCGAGTATGGGCAGTAATCTGCTTGGAAGTAATTCTACAACTTATGACATAGGCTGGGAAGGAAAACCGGCTGTTGCCAATATCAGTTTCGTAGTTGTTTCTGTAAATTATCAAACGATAGAAACAATGGAAATGGGCATGGCCGAGGGACGCAGTTTTTCATCCGAATTTGGGAATGATGAAGATAAAATCATCTTTAACCAGGCTGCAATTGACGAGATGGGTCTTCAGAATCCAGTAGGAAAAACGGTCCGGTTTTGGGGGAAGGATAAACAGATTATCGGAGTGGTGAAGAATTTCAACTTTGAGTCGCTGCATCAAAAAATCGGACCACTGATTTTTTACCTGAATCCGAAAAAAACGCTTCAAATTGTCACCCGAATTGAAGCAGGCCGCGAAAAACCGGTACTTGCTGAACTGGGAAAACTCTATTCAAAGTTTAATCCCGGATTTTCATTCGATTATCGCTTTTTGGATGCCGCATATCAGGCTCAATATGATTCCGAAAATCGCGTGGCTGTTTTGTCGCGTTATTTTGCCGTACTGGGAATTTTAATCTCCTGCCTTGGTTTATTTGGCCTGGCTGCTTTTGCAGCTGAACAACGATTAAAAGAAATTGGGATACGCAAAGTAAACGGCGCCCGCATTTCGGAGGTAATGACCATGCTTAACGGTGAATTCATGATCTGGGTGGCATTGGCTTTTATAGTAGCAACACCAATCTCCTGGTATATCCTGAATAAATGGTTAGAAAGTTTTGCCTACAAAACCGAACTCAATTGGTGGATTTTTGCACTGACCGGTATGCTGGCATTGGGAATTGCCTTGCTCACAGTAAGCTGGCAGAGTTGGCGAGCTGCAACGATGAACCCGGTGGAGGCATTGAGGTACGAGTAATAAATCTATAAATCAACAGCCATGAACTATTTGAAAAATACATTTCGTGTCCTTCGTAAAAACTTGCAACATACCATGATTAATATTTTAGGATTGGCAGTTGGAATTTCTGTGTTTATCCTGATAATATCTTATATAACCAACGAATTGAGCTATGATAACTTCCATAAAAATTCGGATAATATATACAAGGTTTGTTTAGATAAGGATTTTTCAACGTTGGCGCCACTCGGACATCTTTTGCATAATCAGTTCCCCGAAATAAAGAATATTTCCCGACTTGACCGTAATTATGGTTTTGGCGAAAAAGTTACTTTAACTGATCGGACTGCAACAAATCCCAAGAGCATTACTTTCAAGAATATTTTTTTCGCCGATAGTTCCTTCTTCAACATATTCAGCTTTAATGCTTTGTATGGAAACCTTGAAACTGCTTTAAAATCGCCTTATTCAATTGTACTTACACAAAGTACTGCCAATAAATTGTTCGGAAATCTTAATCCTGTAGGAAAAACTATCGGGACAATTGATGAGCGGGGACGATATACCCAGGACTATGTTGTAACGGCAGTAGTTGAAGATGTTCCGGCGAATTCATCCATAAATTTCAATGGACTTGCATCGTTTAGTTCATTATCGTTGATGAAACCAAACGGGAGCGATGTGAACGACGATTGGTATAACTGGGGATATGACACTTATATTCACCTCAACAGTGCAACAAATATTCCTGAATTTGAACAAAAGGTCAATGAATTTTGGGTTTCGAAAGGGGAAAAGCTTAGGGGTAATGACTCCGATGCAGTAAGTTCGTTTAGCCTTGTTGCGCTGAATAAAGTTCCGTTTCACAACAACAATAAACGCTCATTCATCTTTTTATTAGCGGGTATCGGTTTGCTAATTGTTGTTATCGCCATTATAAATTTTGTAAACCTTACCATTGCTAAATTTCCGGCAAGTGCAAAAGAAATTGGCGTTCGAAAACTATTGGGATCGAGCAAAATAAAACTCATCAATCAAATTCTGGTTGAAACTTTGGTCGTTAGTTTTTTGGCCGTTATCATAGCAGTACTGTTCGCTGAACTAATTAAGCCATTGGCTTTTCAAGTGGTTGGGTTACGTCTTTCTATCGATTATCTGGGGCAACCTTTAATTATTCCAATACTTATTGCAGGCGCTATTCTCATTGGAATTTTAGCAGGCATATACCCTGCCATCTACTTTTCATCTTTTAAACCTTTAAAGATCATTCGAAATAAGCGTACGAACACGAAAAAAGGATCGATATTTAATTATGGATTGATCATTTTTCAGTTTCTAATTGCAATAATCCTGATCGCAAGTACCATACTCGTACAAAAACAGGTGCAATTTCTAAAATCTAAAGATCTCGGTTTTAATGATAAAAATATGATCAGCATTCAACCAAACAAACTGATTGAAGAAAAGTATGATCTATTCAGGCAAAAGGTTCTTGAACATCCGGGAATTACTGATATTACTGCTTCAAGTATGGAACTCGGCAATGGGTTCAATATGGAAATCAGCAGCGAGTTTAATGGCGAAACAAAATCATTTAAAGTATTAACTGTAGATCCTGATTTTGTGAAAACAATGAATATTAACTTACGCGAAGGCCGAAATTTTACCTGGGATGCTGAGAGCGACAAGTACAGCACTGTGATAATTAATAAAACCATGGAAAAAGAGTTTGGATTGGATCCTGCCATAGGTAAAGAAATCACGATGTTATCAAATATCAAAGCAAAAGTTATTGGTGTAATGAATGATTTTCATGCAGAATCATTTCATAAAACCATTGAGCCGTCATTGTTATGGTATGCACCAAAGGTATGTGGCATTGGTGTTATCAATATGAAGTTAAACCCTGAATATTTTGAGAACTCAATTGAAAGCGTTAGAAAAATATGGGCTGAGATATCGCCCGACATACCATTTGAATATCATTTTTTGGATGAATCGTATGCAAGTCTGTATAAATCAGAGGTGACATTCAGCCGACTTATTGGATTCTGTTCCATCCTTTCAATTTTCATTTCATGCCTTGGTCTGTTTGGTCTGATAACGCATGTTGCCAGACGTCGCACCAAGGAAATCGGAATCCGGAAAGTTAACGGTGCCCGTATTTCGGAAGTGATAACCATGCTCAACCGTGATTTAGTAAAATGGGTTATCATAGCCTTTGTAATTGCTACACCTATTGCATATTTCGCCATGAATAAATGGCTCGAAAACTTTGCTTATAAAACCGAACTAAGCTGGTGGATTTTTGCCCTGTCGGGTTTGCTGGCATTGGGAATTGCTTTACTGACGGTTTCATATCAATCATATAAAGCGGCTGTCAGAAATCCAATTGAAAGTTTGCGCTATGAATGAAGCTGGCGGTGAGTTGGTCCCGGGTACTCGGCGATTTTATTTAAGGAAATTGCATAGTAAATTCAACATCAAATATCTGATTGTTAAAACAATATGCTCTGGATTTCTCAAAATAATATTGGCGGTTGGATATAAACTGAGTAGCGAGGGAATCCTCTGATAAAATAAGGTAATAAGGTCATATTTGTGGGTGTTGTTTTTGTACTAAGGTTAATTGATTGAATATTACGGTTTTGTGGACACAGGAAAAACCTTATCTTTTGTTTTCAACCTTAGTAGAAATGGAAACCAGAAGAATTTAACCTTATTACATTATTAATAGAACACGAGCCACCGCCAAGTATTATTTTATTGAAATGGTTTGTTTGAAATTTATAATCAGATAATTAGGCAGTGAAATTACATGATTATTTTTACAATAAAATCGCTG
>DAITNH010000154.1:0-12014 GCA_036834745.1 Prolixibacteraceae bacterium | reverse complement strand
CAGCTTGTGTCAGCATATTTGGTTGTGGAGTTGCCCACAACAAACGGGCATCGCCGTCGCCATGGTAATTGCGGTAATCGAAAACCAGTTTGTAGCGTTTCCCTGCTTCAAGTTTTAATTCTTTTGAACCATGAAAAGCATGATGCTCGCCACCGCCGGCTAAAAGTTCTTTTCCATCTAAATAAATTTTAAATGAAGGCATGCTCCAGCCACCAATTTCATAATCGCCTGTTTGCGGCACTTTCAGGAAGGTAGTCCAGCGAACACTAAAATTATCGACAGGCATACGCGGATCAGGCGAACCTGATTCCCAGTAAAAATCAATGTTGTCGTCGATACGGGTAAAAAGTGACTGACCTTCCAGTTTATTATTGGCAAAATATTCACCAAATGCACCCTGTTTTCCTTCTTCCGTTTCCAGATAAACGGATGGGATCGGAACCAGTTTCGAAATACCGTCGGCCAATTCGCTGCCTTGTGCATAAATCACCTCTGTTTGCGGCGCTACTTTGTTTTTGATGCCTTGCAGCACTGTGATTGGATTCGACGGAATTCCGTTGTAGTTGCCCCACAGCGATTCAACCTCATCGGCATTTGGGCCAACAACTGCAATGCGTGTCAGATTCTTTTTCAGTGGCAATGTTTTACTGGCGTTTTTCAGCAAAACAATACTTTTCTGAGCCGCCACACGCGCCAGGTGATCGTTTGCAGGGTTGTTGTTTACCGAAAACGGAATTTGCGCATAAGGATTTTTCTCGTCAGGATCAAACATTCCAAGTTTAAACCGGGCAGTCATCAAACGACCAACTGAAACATCGAGGTCTTTTTCAGTAAGCAGTCCGCGTTTTACCGCTTCAGGCAAAGCCTTGTAAGTATCACCACATTCAAGGTCCGTTCCGCGTTTTACAGCAAGGGCAGCAGCTTCAGCTTCATCTTTGGCAATTTTATGGTACTTCCAGATATCCGAAATCGCCCAACAGTCGCTTACAATGTAGCCCTGAAAACCCCATTCGTTGCGTAAAATTCCTGAAAGTTCGTTACTGGCGCAACATGCTTCACCACGAAAACGGTTGTACGCGCCCATAATGGAATATACATCGCCATCAACCACCAGTGTGCGGAACGCGGGCAAATAGGTTTCGCGAAAATCGCGTTCGCTGATGTTTGCATCAAATTCGTGGCGCAATGGTTCCGGGCCTGAATGTACCGCGAAATGTTTGGCAGTTGCCACTACTTTCAGGTAATTCGGATCGTCGCCCTGTAAACCTTTCACAAACTGAAGGCCCATTTGTCCGGTCAGGTATGGATCTTCGCCATAGGTTTCGTGCCCACGGCCCCAGCGGGGATCGCGGAAAATATTGATATTGGGCGACCAAAAAGTCAAACCCTGGTAAATTTTCCGAAGTCCTTGACGTGCAAATTCATGGTGTTTGGCGCGTGCTTCGTCTGAAATCGCATTGGCCACCTCGTGGATCAGATCAGTATCCCACGATGCTGCAATAGAGATCGACTGAGGAAATACAGTTGCATAACCGGCCCGTGCAACACCGTGTAAACATTCGTTCCACCAGTTGTATTCAGGTACCCCGAGCCGTTCGATGGCCGGCGATTGGTAGCGCATTTGCTCTATTTTTTCCTGAAGTGTCATTTCAGAAAGCAGGCTTTCAACCCGTTCCTGGGTGGATAAACTGGTGTTCTGAAATTGAAATTTGGTTTGCGAAACTGCCAGTATGGGCAGTGCAAGTAGTAGAATAATATACGATAGGTGTTTCATAATATGATATGATTTAATTGTACTGGTTTAAATTATCCCGTAATCTTCGCCGGAAGCCCTTTTACCAAAACTGGTTTTTCGTTGTGTTTCTTAGGCATGAACATGTCTTTGTAAGTCAACCCGAGTTTTTCCTTCATTTCGAAACAATAATCAATCGTTCCCAAATCGGCACCGGTGTTGTTGGTTCCAAAACTGAATTTAACCCCTGCCTCTTTGGCTTTCTTGAGTATTTTTTCTGTCGGAATTTTGTACCGTGCATTGATTTCCAGTGCGACACCATTGTCGGCCAAAACCTTCACAAAGCGGTCGATGCGGGCATCCGTCCATAGTTCATCGTATTTGGCAGCAATCACGGCAGGCAGGAAAGTCGGATTTACATGAATATCAACTGGTTCCTGCGAAATCACACTTTCTATTTTGCTGACCAGTTCGTCCATAAATTTTTGTTCATCATCAACAAAAACTTCTTCAGGCATCCAAAGTCGCATCCGGCGGCCTTTGTGGTCGGTCCACGTCATGCCGTCGGTAAATATGTAGTCGAATTTGGCAACAGCTTCAGGCGAAAATAAAGTTACCCACTCACGGCCTTCAGCCTGCATTCCCCTGAAAATTGGTTTCGACTGAACGGTGTCCATATATGCAGCCAGCGAAGCGTCGTCGGTTACCGGAAATTTCAATCCGCAATTGGGCGCAATGCCATAGTTAATGCCCAGTTTAACGGAGTTTTCACATGCTTGTTCAATCGTCAGTCCGCCTTTCAGGTGAACATGAAAATCGATCAGGGGGAAATTTTCGAGCATCAGTTTGGTCACTTTATCGTCCCATTCTTTCGATACCAACAGTTCAAATTTTTCGGCTTTTGGCAGCGGTTTAACCTGAATGCTTTTGAAATATACTTTGCTTTGTTCGTCGTGACATTGCAGTGCAATGCGTCCGTTACTGAAAATTTTCAGTTTGTCATTTTTAGGACGGTATGGATCGTCCGGCTGAATGTAATCAACCACTTTGGTTCCGTTTACAAAAACTTCGCAACGGTTTTCAACTACCTTAAAATACAGTTCGAACCACTCGCCATCTTTCACCGTTGGGTAATAAACATTGCGGATTCCATAAATACTGCCTGTTTTTTTCAATTCCTGAAAATCGCCCGGACGTTCGTATGAATTGTTTATCTGAACTTCATAGCCACGCAGCAACGGTCCGTAAGCTTGTTCCTGCGTATGAAAAACGATTCCTGAGTTACTACTGGCTTCAGTTCTAACCATTGCTTTTAACTCGAAATTGCGGAAAACGCCTTTCTTGAAATCTCCGGTATAAAACAGATGGCTGATTTGTCCATTAGCGACCAACAATCCATTTTCTACCTTAAATGACTCAGGATTCTCGTTGGCCGACCAACCTGACAGGTCTTTGCCGTTAAAGAGTTCAGTCCACTGAGGTTCTTTTTCCTGACATGCAGCAAGTAGCAGAACACTTAAAATGATGATCAGATTGAATTTGATTTTTTTCATGGTGGTTTGGTTTTTTTTTGAATGGTAACAAAGGTAAAAATCTAAATTGCAAACATGACGTCTTGGCGTTAAAGTTTTGATAGAGCAGGCACTGTCAATGGATTGCGATTTTAATTATCATGATAAATGCAACTAAATGCTTCTTGTATAATTGATTTTCATATATTTGTCAATACCATAACTGTTATTTATCTTCAAAACGGATCTGCCAACTGGCTGGTTCATAACACCTGATAGCCATGATAAAAGCAATTATCTTCGACATGGATGGAGTGCTGGTGGACAGCGAACCATTTCACTTTGAAATTGAAAAGCAACAATTTCTCCAGAGTAAGTTGTCTGTTTCTAACGAAGAACACCATCAATACATGGGAGTTGCGTCAGATGTGATGTGGAAGGAAATTGCAGAACATCACTCAATCAATGTCTCAGTCGAAGATTTAATTGAACAATTCAAGATCAAAAGTATCCAGTATTTTTCTGAATTGGATGAAATTCCAGTTATGCCCGGACTTGTTGACCTTCTGGAAAAACTTAGCCGTAAGAACTATCCAATGGCGGTCGCCTCTTCGTCTTATCCTGAAATCATTAAAATAATCCTTGAAAAGACTGGTCTTCGGAAGTATTTCGATGTGGTTGTCAGTAGTCAGGAAGCAGGGAAAAGCAAGCCAGAACCGGATGTATTTTTACTTGCCGCCTGGAAATTAGGAATACCTGCCAACGATTGTGTGGTTATTGAAGACTCTGCAAATGGCATCAAAGCTGCTCAGGCAGCCGGCATGAGTTGTGTTGCTTATCATGGCCCCGGCGCAAATCCACAGAGCCAAAAAGAGGCAGATGCCATTGTAAAAAGTTACGCCCAATTGGGGATGATGCTTTAATTTTCTCAATATCCCAAGTCTTTTCCTTTCCTGATTGCCGGTAATCCGTATTGCATCCACGGTGGCATTTGTTCGCCTTTCAGGTAATGATCGAAAAATTGTTTCATGCGAATTGTCAAATCCATTCTGTTGGCCCAACTTTCAGCTTTCAGGTTGTGTTCTTCGTTGTTGTATGTCAACATCCAAACTGGTTTGTTCAGGCGACGCATGGCTGTAAAAAGCTCGATTCCCTGATACCACGGAACTGCGCCGTCGTTGTCGTTGTGCATGATGAGCAGCGGCGTTTTTATTTTCGGTACATAAAACAATGGAGAATTTTCGATGTATTGAAGCGGTTTATCCCACAAAGTACCACCAATCCGGCTTTGATTGCGTTCATATTGAAACATTCGGTTTAATCCTGATTCCCAGCGGATTCCTCCATAGGCGCTGGTCATGTTACTAACCGGAGCACCTGCCATGGCTGCGGCAAACATGTTGGTTTGGGTTATGAGCCATGCCGCCTGATAGCCACCCCAGCTTTGGCCTTGAATACCAATTTTATTACGATCGATAAACGGAGACATACTTGCAACAAACTGGGTTCCGCTAACCACCGCATCAAAGGCTGACTGACCCGGATAACCTTCGTCGTATGTGATATCAGGAACAAAGACAATGTAATCGTTGCTGGCGTAATACGTCCGGTTGACGGTTGATCGGGTGGGCGAGGGAGCTGTATAAGTATGCAGGTTATCGGCATTCCGTTCGTAAAAATAAACTACCATCGGGTATTTCCTGTCAAGGTCAATGGTTTCGGGGAAATACAGCAATCCTTCAAGCGGTTTTCCGGAGAAGGAATCCCAGTGAACCAAACGGACAACCGGCCAAACGAACGATTTTTGCTGTGGATTGGAATCAGAAAGCCTGCGGCGATTTTCAAATAAATGGCTGCTGGTCCACACATCAGGCGATTCGCTGATATTTTCGCGGGACCAGATCAGCACCTCCGCATTTTTAGCTTTTGCCAGTTTTTCGAATTTGTAATCTTCCATCAGCATCATTCGGGGATCGGTGTAACTGCGGAAATCGGCACTGAAATAACCTCCCGATTTTGTGCGTTCGTCGAAAGCTGAAACTATCGCGGGCTTATTGGTGTCGATAAATTCCTCTTCCGGATTCAATTTCTGGTAACGAAATTTCAGATAGCTTTTTCTTCCGTAGTTTCTGGTGGCACACATGGGGACTTTTGCGCCCTCCAGATCCACTCTCCATATATCGTACCGATCGTACAAAAACACAGTTTTGTCGTTTTCCGACCATCCGGCGATCCCGTAGGGATTTGGTTCTGATGGCATATCCCAGCGTTCGTCGAAAAACGCGACCGGAATTTTGGAACTCAGATCCAGTGTTTCTTTCGTATCGATATTTGTTGAACGCGAGTAGTAAGTGCTGTCTGCCGGATCGTACCAAACAACGTAATTTCCGCCGGGCGATAATGAAACCAGTGATTTATCCTGAACAATTATGCTTTTGGTTCCGTTTTCCATATCAATCAAATAATAATCGGCGTTTGATTTGCCCGACCATGACGATTCCAATTTATACGGTGAAGGATCGATTCCAAGCGCAAAACGGCCATTCCCTTTCTGAATGGTTTTCACATCGCGTACAACCGGATCGCCCAACTGAATAAATTTGTCCTTTTCGATGAAATAAACCGCTGCGTAGGTTCGCTTCTTTTCCTTTTCCAGATTGATTTTTTGCTCGGGTTGCAACTCTTTGTCTTTCCATGACCAAATGTCGAGCACCGGTTTTTCATCCTCCAAAAGAGTATCTTTTGATTCGGCTTGAGGCTTTCTATTTGTTCCGAAGAAAATACGCAGGCCATTGTCCGAAAAAGAAAGTTCTGCAAATTCCGAAGGAGCCCAGCCAAGTGGCATTCCGGTCCCATCGGGAGCTACAACCGGTTTTGGTTCGCCGGTAGTGAGCGATCCGTAGTATAAACTGAAAACTTTTTCCTTGATTGTATCGGTCGAAAAAAGGAATCCGTATTTGCCGCCCTGTTGGTCGGAAGTGATCTTTTTCGCTGTACCAATCTTATTAAATATGGTATATGCTTTTCTTTTGTTGGTGTCAAAAACCACTATTTCGGCGCGATCGAGCGAATCTTTGGTTTGGCGGATAAATGTAACGCTGTGCCCGAGCGGTGCATAATAGTATTCGGTCACATTCTGAAAGCAAACCGTATCTCCGGAAGCCGCATGAAACAATACCAACTGAAATTTGGATTCTTTTTCTTTTCCCTTCTTTTCTTCCGGCTTTTTCATGTCTGTCAGGAAAGCAACCCAGCGGGCATTTTCCTTCGGAATTGAATATTGTTTCAGGTTGGGGAAAGCATAAGCTTTGTGTCGCCTGTTAACCAGCACTCCCAAACTGTCTTTGGGCATTTCTTCCTTTTTGAGCTTTTTCTTTTTTGCACTCCTGATCGAGTCTTCGGGCTGTTTGATTTTGTAAACGATGAAGTCAGATTCAGGAGAGAACCGTGCATCGAAACCTCTGCTTATTGTATCTGCTTTTTTACCATCTACAGATTTTACGATGAGGTTGCCATCGCCTTTTTGTGGGTTTAACTCGAAAGCAGCCAGTTTTCCATCGTTCGAAACAATTGGTTTGTTCAGCACTTTCCATGCGGCAAAGTCGTCTATCGAAAGTGGTTTTTTATCTGTTTCCTTGGCATCCAGATTCAGCGTAAATAGAAAAGTACAAATCAGAAATATTAAACCGGCTCGTTTCATAAAAGATCTTTCAAAGTTGGTTTTCAAAGATAACATTTGAACTGCTGTTTAGATAGCAGTTGTCAAACATTAAAACAGGCCAGACTTGTTTTACCATTAAGGGAATCTTATAAATCCAGCCATTCCTTAAAACCCGGCACTTTGTCGCGGCTTACAACAATGCTTTCCTCGTCCGGTTTTTTTAATTTGATTTTCAGGCGGCTGTTTGAATAAACAACAATGTCGGCAATCGATTGATTACTAAGTATGTATTTTCGGTTGATGCGGAAAAACTTTTGCCCGTCAACCATTTCCGAAATACGGTCGAGCGAATAATCTACCAGGTAAGTTCTGAAATCGGCGGTACACAGGTAGGTCGCTTTTTCGAGGCTGTAAAAAAAGAGAATATCCTCCACCGGAATGGATTTCAGGTGTTCACCCACTTTAATCACAAACCGGGTTTTGTATTGTTTCCTGATCATTTCCTTCACCTTGTTCAACAACTCAATGGTCATGGGAGGAGCTGACTGAACATTGCTGATTTGGTTACTGAATTTATGGAAGGCGGCTTCCAGTTCGTTATAGGCAATTGGTTTCAGCAGGTAATCAACACTGTTTACCTTGAAAGCTTTTACGGCATATTCTTCATAAGCCGTGGTGAAAATTACGGGGCAAGGAACTTTCACGCGTTCAAAAATTTCAAAGCTCAAGCCGTCGGCCAGTTGAATATCCATAAAAACCAGATCGGGCGCGGGATGTTGCTGAAACCATTCTGCAGCGCCACTTACCGAATCAATTACTGCCAGCACCGAAGTCCGGGGATCAAATTTCAGGATTAGCTGCCGGAGCCATTCCGCAGCTGGTTTTTCGTCTTCAATGATGAGTATTTTGTACATGATTCAATCGTTTAAAAGAGGAATACTTACCCGAAAATGCTCTAAATTGAAATTGATGGTCATTTCCTTTTCGGTAAAAAATTTGTATCGGTCACTAATATTCTGAATCCCGGTTCCGGAACCTTCTGACCCTGATTTTTTCTGAAGCTGGTTCTCCACAACAAGAAACTGATCGTCAGTAGTATAAATACGAATCTGCAAAGGTTTTTTATCTGAGATCTCGTTGTGTTTGATGGCATTCTCAACCAGCATTTGCACGGACAAAGGAATAACCTTGAAATTTTTGGCGCTGACATTGATTTGTACATCCAGATTTGTTCCGAACCTAATTTTCTGTAAAAAAATGTACGATTCCAGAAATTTCAGTTCTGTATCGAGTGCCACCAATTCCTGGTCTTTTTGGTCGAGTACATAGCGGTAAACTTCAGAAAGCTTCTTCACAAATTCAATCGCTTTATCGGGATTGGAGCTGATGAGCGAAGTCAATGAATTCAGGTTATTGAAAAGAAAGTGTGGGTTTACCTGACTTTTCAGGGTTTCATATTGCAGCGCCAGTTGTTCGCGTTTAAGTTTTTCCTGTTGAACGGCTGCCTCTTTCCAGTTTTTAAAAAACATGATTGCATTGGAAATCAGTGAGCCAACAACGATAAAGCTGAAAGCAATCTTTACCATGAAAAAGCCATGGTCAAGAAAATAACCGGTGGTGATTTGTTCATGCGTAAACAAACCATTCAGTAGAATAGCGACAATAATAATCGTCAGCGAAAGGACAATCGTTACCAGGGTTTGTACGATTAATCGTTTGAGTGGAAAATGCAACCATGGCAGTTTTCGGTCAAGTGTCACAACCATTGCTGTTAATGCCATCATAAATGTACCCCCGACGAGTACAGAGTTTATTGAGCTGTACAGAAACATCCGGAAAGTGAAGGCCTCTCCCCGGAGAACTATTAACATGATCAGGTTTCCCATTGCAATTAACAGCAGAATATAAGCAGGAACCTGCCATATCAGTTTTTTGAGTTGGATGTGTTTTTCAGTCATTGGTCGGGAGACGATGTTAGATTTTTCGAAATTACAGAATAAAGTTACAACATAATTGATACGAGCAAAATAACCTGCCTCACAAAAGGCGATTTGATGGGTGTTGATTCATATTTTCCGGCAGCATTCTGCGTGTTTGCAAAGTTGTAGCCATAAACATTGTCGAATCCGGCCAGGTTGTTCACCATCAGGTGCAGAACCGATTGTTTCCCGAACAGCTCCATCAGGTAAGTAAGGCTTAAACTGATGTCGTTGTAGGCCTGGGTTTTGGCATTCATGAAGCCCGGAATATTTGGGTCATGATAAGGTCGGTTGCTGGCAAACGAATAAGTGACCGATGCATACGTCCGGAGTGTTGGGAGAAACCGTTTGTAAACTACCGATAAGTTGTGTTCAGACACATAATTTGGGACAGCCGTCATCTGGAAATCTTTGTAATAGCGCCGGGCATTGATCCACGAATACGAAATCCAGTAGTCGGTTAAATCAAAAGTTTCCTTGTCGCGCCAGAAAATGTCGATTCCTTCAGCATGGCCGTTCCCGGAGTTGTTGTAATCCAAAGGATTGGTTGCCAGTGGTTGGTTAAATTTCACCAGATTGCTGTATTTTTTCAGGTAACTTTCTATCCTGAAGGTTTTCAAATCCGTCATGTATTGCCAGGTCATCACGGCATGTTGCGATTTTTCAGGAATTAACTGAGGTGCAAATTTCAGGTAATCATCCTCCGGATTCTGGTAAAACTGTCCGCATGCCAGTGAAACCTGACTGTGTTTTCCTGTTTTGTATGCTCCTGAAAAGCGTGGAACCAGCGTAGTTCCTTTCAGGAGTGAACTGTTTTCGAGCCTTGTCCCAAAACGTGTTGCAAATTTTTTCGAGAGTTTGTATTCCATCTCTGCATAGCCTGAAAGTTGGTTGTTGGTGAAAGGCAACCGAAAATTGTCGCCTATCCTGATCTTTTGTTCGTATGAAAAGTTTACCCAATCGCCGCCAAATTTCAGTTCGGTTTGTTCGTTCAGAAAATAGCTGAACCCCAGTTTCGCCTGAAACATCCTTTTATTGGTGGCGATCTGATCATTGTCCATGTCAATCTTTTGGTGGTCGTAATTCAGGGCAAGTCCTGATTTGACCATCCATTTTTCGCCCAGCATTTCGTTGTAGGTGTTGTTCAGATAAGCAGTACTGCTGTTCAGCAAAATGTTTTGTTTTAAACCTGTTTGTGTGTTGGGATAGAGAATTCCACTGGTGCTGTTGTTGAATGTTCCAAAGAATTTAATCATCCCGGTTTCGCTGGTTTTGTGTCGGTACATTGCGGTTCCGTCAATTCCAACCGGACTTTTAATCCAGTCAACCTGCTGTTTGTTGATCACATTCGAAAGACCACCGGTGACATAATCGCCACTGAGCGAAAGAGATGACTTTTCCCAACATTTGGTCGTTGAGGCCATTAACCCGACGGACATGATTGAAATGCTGGATTGATCTTCGGTTTCTACAGAATTGGTTTTCATATCCACAATGGAAGATAAAGCCTGTCCATATTCGGCTGAATAGGCGCCTGTGCTGAACAAAGTTCCGCTGAATAGCAAAGGCGAAAATCGTCCGCGGGTTGGCATATCGGGCATTTTTGACATGTACGGCGACGAAACCAACATTCCGTCCATAAATGTTTTGGTTTCGTAACCTTCGCCGCCCCTGACGAAAACCCTTCCGTCTTCGCCCACTTTCTGAACTCCGGGCAACGTGCCAAGCGCACCAAAAATATCGCCCTGAGCGCTTGGCGTTGTGGCAACATCAAACATCCGCAGAATAACTGCTTTTTTCTCGTCGCCAGCTTCAAATGCTCCGGCGTTGATCACCACTTCGTCAATCTGATCGTCAGATTCCTGCAAAACAATGTTCAGGATAATTGTTTTTGTACTGTCCAAATCCAGCTTCCGTAGAAATGGTTTGTAGCCAATAAATGTTACTGAAAGCTGCTGAGTGCCTTTCCGGCTGGTATTAAAACTGAAATTACCCAGACTGTCGGTAGTGGTTCCGTCGTAAGTTTCCTGAAGAAAAACATTGGCTCCGGAAAGTGGCAATTTTTTTTCATCGGTAACCTTTCCTGAAATTGTAACCTGTGCAAAAGCGCCGGTCTGAAGCGCCAGTAAAAAGGATAGAATAATTAACGGTTTCATGGCTATTTTTTCTTCAAATTAACGGCGGGAATACATGCAGAAAAATTATAAATGACCGGATCGTTGTTTGGTCAGGATGAATCGTAAAATTGGGCGATGAGTTTAATCCGGAACTTAACAAAAAACCTTTCACAAAAACAATTTATAGAACTCTGAACAGTTAATTATAGCAGAAATATTATTTTTGCCGGCATGAGGTCAATTAAATCGCTTTTATTCCAGTTCCTTCTGATATTAAGTGCTGCAAGCGTATTTGCACAAAGCAATAATGCCACTTTATTTGGAAAAGTAACCGACGAAACCGGCAAACCTGTTGAGCTGGCCAATATTTCACTAAAAAATTCGACCATCGGCACCGTTTCGAACCGCGATGGAGAATATCTTTTGCGCATTCCGGCAAAAAGAACGGTCGTTATTGCTTATTCAATGATTGGATACCAGATGGTTGAAAAAACAATAACTGCTACTGAAGAACAACGAATAAACATTGATGTCGTTCTCCGGCAAATTGACCAGGAGATTGGAGAAGTTCAGGTGACCGAGCACAGGCGCAAAAAAACCAACATGGACCGGATTGACTCTAAATACCTTTCCAGCATTACCGACGCCGGAACCGGTGGGGTAGAAGCGCTGATTAAAACACTCCCCGGAGTATCGACCAACAACGAATTGAGCTCTCAATATTCCGTCAGGGGTGGAAATTTTGATGAAAACCTTGTGTATGTAAATGACATCGAGGTTTATCGGCCAATGTTAATCCGCGCCGGGCAACAGGAAGGGATGAGCTTTATAAATTCTGACATGGTTTCGTCCATCGAATTTTCGGCTGGTGGTTTCGATGCCAAATATGGCGATAAAATGTCGTCGGTACTCGATATCAAATACCGAAAACCTACTGAGTTTGCAGGATCGGCATCCGTCAGCCTTTTGGGCGGTTCGCTGCAACTGGAAGATTTGAGCAAAAATGGAAAGTTT
>DAITNH010000153.1:0-12014 GCA_036834745.1 Prolixibacteraceae bacterium | reverse complement strand
TGAAATTTTCAAGCGTTTTTGCAAGCAATACCGAATGTAAAAAAATGGCAGGTTGGGTAACTTTGGTCTGTCGCAAATCTTCTTCAGTTCCATCGAACATGATGTCGGTAATGCGGAAACCCAATATTTCGTTGGCCCTCTCGAAAAGTTCTTTTGCCAGTGGTGACTTTTCGTACAGATCTTTGCCCATGCCCGGGTATTGGGCACCCTGTCCCGGAAATACGTATGCTTTCATTTTGAGTGGTTTTAAATTTACAGCGGGCAAATATAGTACTTTTTTCGGCTTCGATATAGCTTCGAATTTCAACCAGATACTGATGTAAAACTGATTTTCCGAAAGCTTTAACCGAATCTAAAAATTGCAAACACAATAAAAATAGTGATTGACAAGCTCGGTCGCAATGTGTTTAAGGCCGACTCGCAGTGTACTCAAAACAAATTAAAAGACATCCATTGCAACCTTATATCTGGAATTTTGAAAAACACTGGCCTCTGTGACACAGAGGCTAAGTGACCACCTTATTGAATATAAGCATGTATTTTGCAATAGCACAAAGAATTTTTTTGACAAAGCAGAACATTACACCAAAGGAATAGTGCAAAGCAGCAGTGATTTGGACTTTACCGCTGGCACATCATGGTTCCGGTGCGTTTCGAAAAGGATCTGAAGATTACCATTCAGGATTTGGAATGACGACAGGGCGGCAGATATCTGGCACAGCAATCTGATATTTCTTCAGTAAAATCAGTCCCGATTTTTTATCACAACGATTTCAATTTTGAGATCAATCCCGGAAATTCAGAGAGTTTCTTTTCTATCAATTCAATATCGAAAGTCAGTAAGCCCTGATTTAATTCCCGGCAATAGGTATCTAAAAGCCCACATGAATTATTGGATGCATATTCAGACAACCGGTTGTTGAAATCTTCAATATCAAAAATTATCAGGTCATTTTTGATTGAATCCCATTCAGTTAAAAACTCATTTTCAAGACCTTGTATTACTTCAGGCAAATTTTCAAAACACTTGGGCGATATTTCCTTGTTAACTTCATCATATTCCTTCTTTTCAGGCATCTTGTATTTATAAGGAAGAAATCGCTTTAGAACATTCATTACATCCTTTTTAAATACCGGTTTCTGAAGAAATGAGTCAAAAATATTCTCAATCCGTTCCTTTTCGTCACTCATGGTAGAAGCAGTAAATGCAATTACCGGTATTTTTTTATGCTGTTCATTGTTCTTTAATATTTCGGTCACATCGTATCCATTGATTCCGGGCATGCGGATATCCATAAAAATAATGTCCGGATTTTCAGTATGGAGAATTTCAAGTGCATGTTCCCCACTTTTTGCTTCTAAAAAAGTGATATTTTCAAAACCAATAATACGTTTCAATACCTGAATGTTAAAATCAACATCATCAACAATCAATATTGTGCAGGGATCTAGAATGAGATTGTACTTATTTTCGTTTGCTGCAATTGTTTTCTCAGAAATCTCGGCAACCTTGACGTCTTTTATTGTGATTGTAAAAGTTGAACCTTTTCCAACCTTGCTTTTAATTTTAATCTCACCATTCAGTTTCTTCAATAATCCGCAAACAATGGCCAAACCCAATCCGGTTCCCTCGTAGTATCTGTTGCTTTGTCCGCTTTGCTGCGTAAAGGCGGTGAAAATTTTCTCCTGTTGATCCTCTTTAATTCCAATGCCGGTATCTTCAACATTAATAATCAAATTGATCAGATTGTTTGAAATTGTTTTGGTAGCATACACTGAAACATGGATATATCCTTTGGGTGTAAATTTTATTGCATTGCCAATAATATTGAACAATATCTGATAAAAGCGGATTTCATCCATGTAAATATACTCTGGCACTGAAGAATCGATGTAGATGTTAAATGCCAGATTTTTTGCTTCTATTTTTTGCTGAAGTACCTGACTGATATCATGAATTACAACATTGCATTGCATGGGCTCCAATTCAATATTCATTTTTCCTGA
Organism: Prolixibacteraceae bacterium; assembly: GCA_036834745.1. Lineage (GTDB taxonomy): Bacteria > Bacteroidota > Bacteroidia > Bacteroidales > Prolixibacteraceae > Aquipluma. The sequence goes on along the minus strand of DAITNH010000153.1, from coordinate 10,007 downwards.
TTCAATCTTTGATAAATCGAGAATATCGTTGATTAAAGCCAGCAAATTACGTCCACTTGTTAAAATTGTGTGCAGGTAACTTTTGTGTTGCGAATCGGCCACATTTTCGAAAAGCCATTCACTAAAACCTAGAATGGCATTCATTGGTGTCCGTATTTCGTGAGAAATATTCGCGAGAAATTCAGACTTCGACCGTGAGGCCTCTTCAGCTTTAACTTTGGCGTATTGCAGTTCTTTTTCTTTTTCTTTCGAATCGGTAACATCGCGGATGATGACCAAAACCTCATTCTCCTTCAACTTTACCAGGCGGGCTTCATAATATTCCAGATTTTCCCAGTTCAGGAAAGTAAAATCAAATTTAAAGTTGCCATCGGCAAGGCATTCTTTAATGGCCGACATGAATGAAAGGCTGAGCTCATCATTCAGCAAATTATCGATGCGATCATTTTCGCCAAAAATAAATTTACCAAACAAGCCGTTTTGCTTGGGCTTAAATGAAGACAATATTTTTCCTGAACCAGAAATTCGGATGATCTGATCGGGAATTGAATCTATAATACCCTTATTTTCATTTACGCTATTAATCAATTCATTGTTAATAGTGTTTCTGAGGAAGGCATTTGACAGGATATTGGAAATTGTGCGCAATAGTTCTATCTCTGATTTTGACCATTCCCGGTTTTTTGTGCATTCGTCAAAGCCTATGAATCCAAAAAAACGACCATTGAGAAACAATGGAAGAACAATGATTGACTTAATTCCCTGTGGCTCAAGTATGTCTCTTAAATCCTGCGGCAACTCCGAAATGTTTTCAGAATAAATAATTCCCTTCCCGAGCAATGTCGGTTTCCATGATGAAATCAGGGTGTACGGGATATCCTGTAATTCAGCTATTTGCCCTCCAATATCAGTATTACACCACTCATATGTATTGCTGGTTAACAATCCGTCCTCACTATCTTCAAAAATATATACCCGGCTAACCTTTGTATGTTCACCAATGATTCGGAGGGCTTCAGATGTTTTTTCTTCAAAATCCAGAGTTGAATTATAGTTCTGTGAGATGTTTGAGAGTATTTCCTGCTGACGAAGATTTCTGGCGATTTCAAGTTCATCATTTTTCCGGTCGGTGATATCGACCATTACGCCGCGAATTCCGGTAATTGAGTCCTGCTTATAAATTGGGGACGAATAAACAATGACAGGAAAATTCTCGCCATTCTTTTTGACAGCATTGTATTCATTGGAAAGTTGGCCTCCATTCTGAAGCAGATTTCTCACATTTGCAACAATCTGAGGCCGGTCTGCTGGATCGAAAATATCCAGGAAATTGAAAGAACCATTCCATACTTCTTCATTGGTATATCCGAATTTATCAAGTGCGAATTGATTGACGTAAATTAATTTCCCGGCATTGTCAATTTCGCATATCAATTCAGGCAGAAATTCTGTTAATTCACGGTAACGTCTCTCGCTTTTCTCCAATTCCAGCAGAGCCAGTTTCAGGTCAGATATCTTGTATTCGTTTTCGGTAGCTTCCAGCTTCTGTGTTTTTTCCTGAATCAAATTTTCAAGATCCAGATTCAGTTTCTTAAGCTTTTGATTTGACTGATATAGTTCGAGTGATTTCTCTTCCAGAAATTTCTCAGCCTCAATTCTGGCCAATCTTTCACGCTCTAACTTGCGTTGAAGCAATTCAATATCCTTATCCATGTATCTTTCGTTCAGATGTGTATATCATTACAAAAAAGTCTTCAAAATGTTCCCTGATTTCAATTACAGGCAATTCAGCATCAGGATATAATTTCAAAACTTCAAGGTGAATGGTGTCTTCGATATGACATAAAAGGCCAAAGATATCGTAATATATTTCAATCAAATAAGGATATGCCCTAATAAATTATTTTTCGATAATTAACATACATAAAAAAAAGAAATTTTCATTTGAGATATTAAAAATACGATGAAGATCCATTATAACAAGCATAATCGTTGCTGATTTGATGTGAAAAAAATGCTTTTTAGCATGGCAGTAATTAAAGATAAATGTCTAATATTAGATCCTGAAAATAGCTTTATTAATGATAATTTATTTCAGTTTACAATCATAAAATCTAGTTCTATGAAACGAGCCATCCCGATTAATCGGGACACAGGAGAATGATTATTGGCGAGTTCCATCTGGCAATTAAAAAACAAATTATAAACACATGAAAATTGTAGTAATTGGTACAGGTTATGTCGGGTTGGTTTCCGGCACATGTTTTTCACAAACAGGAATTGATGTAGTTTGCGTTGATGTGGATGAGCGTAAAATAAATATGCTGAACAATGGTCATATCCCAATCTATGAGCCAGGACTCGAAGATATTTTCAAATACAATGTTGAGAAAGGACGTCTTTCATTTACAAACAACCTGAAAGATAGCCTGGAGGATGCAGAGGCTGTTTTTATAGCAGTAGGAACTCCACCTGATGAAGATGGCAGCGCCGATTTAAAATATGTTTTGGGAGTTGCCCGTGAAATCGGCCGTAACATCGACCATTACATGGTAATTGTAACAAAAAGCACCGTTCCGGTCGGAACTTCAATGAAAGTGAAGGCTGCGATTATGGATGAATTAAACAAACGAGGTGAGAATATTCCATTTGACGTGGCCTCGAATCCTGAATTTCTGAAAGAAGGTAGTGCCGTTGATGATTTTCTAAAACCAGACCGGATTGTGGTAGGCATTGAATCTCCGGAAGCTGAAAAAACAATGCGTAAATTATACAAAGCCTTTCTGTTGAACGGCCACCCAATTTTATTTATGGACATTTCTTCTTCGGAAATGACCAAATATGCAGCTAACTCAATGCTGGCAACTAAAATCAGTTTTATGAACGACATTGCAAATCTCTGTGAACTGGTTGGAGCCGATGTCGGCATGGTGCGGAAAGGAATTGGTTCGGATGCCCGGATCGGCAATAAATTTATTTATCCCGGAACCGGATACGGAGGCTCATGCTTTCCGAAAGATGTTCAGGCTTTGGTGCGCACCGCCGACGAATACGGCCATTCGCTCGATATTCTGAAAGCTGTTGAGGCGGTGAATTACCGACAGAAGGAAGTGTTGGTCAAAAAAATAAAATCACATTTCGGCGACGATATAAAAGGATTAAAATTCGCGATGTGGGGTCTGTCGTTTAAACCAAAAACCGACGATATGCGCGAAGCCCCTTCCCTTGTAATCATTGACAAACTTTTGAAAGAAGGCGCATCGGTTGTGGCTTTCGATCCGGTTGCGCAGGAAGAAGCTCACCGCATTTTGGGCGATAAGATTATGTATGCAAAGGATGAATATGATGCCTGTGTAGATGCCGACGCACTTATAATTGTCACTGAATGGCCTGAATTCAGAATGCCGAATTTCAGGGTAATTGGGAAATTGCTAAAGACCAAAACAATTTTTGACGGACGTAACATTTACGAACCTGAAGAAATGCAGGAATTGAAATTTAACTATTACAGTATCGGCCGGAAAACAGTCATTATTTAAATAATTAAGGATGAAACGAATATTAGTTACCGGGGGTGCCGGTTTTGTTGGATCGCACCTGTGCGAAAGACTGCTGAACGATGGGAATGAAGTGGTTTGTATGGACAATTATTTCACAGGCAAAAAACAAAAAATCGTTCATCTGCTTGACAATCCGTATTTTGAACTGATAAGGCATGATGTAACGATGCCATATTACATTGAAGTTGATGAAATTTACAACCTCGCATGCCCGGCGTCTCCGGTTCATTATCAGTACAATCCGATCAAAACGATCAAGACTTCGGTAATGGGTGCTGTAAATATGCTGGGACTTGCCAAGCGAATAAGAGCAAAAATACTTCAGGCATCCACCAGCGAAGTATATGGAGATCCGATCATTCATCCTCAAACAGAAGATTACTGGGGACATGTGAATCCGATTGGAATCCGGTCATGTTACGATGAAGGCAAACGCTGCGCAGAATCTTTGTTTGTGAATTATCATACCCAGAACAATGTTCGGATAAAAATAATCCGGATTTTTAATACCTACGGACCAAAAATGGAACCGGATGATGGACGTGTGGTATCAAACTTCATCGTTCAGGCATTGCAAGGTCAGGACATTACAATTTTCGGCGATGGAAAACAAACACGCAGTTTTCAGTATGTTTCTGATTTGGTTGAAGGCATGGTGCGGATGATGGCCACCGGCGATGATTTTACAGGTCCTGTGAACATTGGGAATCCAGGCGAATTTACCATGTTGGAACTGGCTCAGAACATCATCAAACTGACCAATTCAAAATCAAAAATAGTCTATCTTCCCCTGCCTGCCGATGATCCAACACAACGTCAGCCTGACATTTCACTGGCCAAAGAAAAACTTGGAGGTTGGGAACCTGTAGTTCCACTTCGTGAAGGCTTGGTAAAAACCATTGAATATTTTGATCAGTTGTTGTCCAATGATTTATAAATGGAACTAAAACAATCAAATACGTATAAAACCGTGATCATTGTCTGGTTCAATATATAAACTACGCATCCAATCAGTTGATTCTATTTACATTTTACATTTATGAAAGCAGATATTATAAACAATAATCCAACAGTACTTGTCGTCGATGATAATCCGAAGAACGTACAAATTATTGCTTTAATACTGCGCGAGTTAAAATATAAAATCATCATCGCGGTCAATGGCAACAATGCAATTGATCTTGTTGAAAGGGTTCGCCCTGATTTGATACTTTTGGACGTAATGATGCCTGGAATGGATGGATTTGAAGCCTGCGAGATCATCAAATCAAAACCTGAAAACAAAAACATACCGGTGATCTTTTTAACCGCCATGAGCGAAAAGGTTAACATCGTAAAAGGGTTTGAAGTTGGAGGTGTAGATTATATTACCAAACCGTTCAACAAAGAAGAATTAACAAGTCGGATAAAAACACATTTGGAATTAAAATTTACCAGGGATGAATTACAGGAAACTACCAATCACCTGATCGGGCTCAATTCGATTAAAGATAAAATGTTCTCCGTGATTGGACATGATTTACGCTCGCCTGTTGGCAGCATTAAAATGACACTTGACTTTCTGAAGGGTGATATCGGCCAGCAATATAAAATTGAAGATTTACGTGCTACGATTGCTACACTTGCTCAAACTACCGATGAAGTTTTCGGTCTGTTGGAGAATCTGCTCGGATGGGCCAAATCACAAAGTGGAAATCTTGCAGTTGTGCCCGAAGACATCAAAGTTAGCGAGTTAATTAACAGCGTCTATTTATTACACAAGGGTAGCTTGGTTCAAAAGAAGGTCAATTTCGAGCAAACCATCGGGGATAACATTGTAGTGCATGCCGATTTAAATATGCTAAAAACAGTCATTCGAAATCTATTGTCAAATGCGATCAAATTCACCCCCGAAGGAGGAACTGTAAGGGTAAGTTCAACTTACACCAACGAGTTGGTAAATATCACCGTGTCTGATGATGGTGTTGGCATTTCAGCAGAAAACCTGCCGAAACTATTTGATGAAAAGCAACACCTGACAACCTATGGAACCAATAAAGAATCCGGAAGTGGAATCGGGCTTATTTTATGTCAAAATTTTGTCAAAAGTAACCATGGACGATTATTTGTTGAGAGTGAACAAGGGAAAGGCAGTTCATTTACAATTGAATTACCTTCCGGCGGTATTTAGAGATAAAACCTGTATTTTTATTAAATCGGTCAGTTGAAGATCTTGATCGTTAATTATATGTTACTATGAAGAAAATACTGATAGTAGATGACAAAACATCAATAAGCAACCTGCTGGTGCAGTTTCTGAACAAGCAATACATTGTTGAAACAAGAGAAGATGGTGTGGAAGCTTTAACCTGGCTTCAGCAGGGAAACATGCCCGATTTGGTAATTACCGATTTACAAATGCCCAATATGGATGGGGCTGAATTAATCAGGAGAATGAAAGAAAGTGGTTACTTCAAAGATATTCCGATTATTGTATTAAGTAGTAAAGACAGCAGTGCCGACCGTGTTCAGTGCTTAAAACTTGGCGCCGAAGACTATGTAATCAAGCCCTTTAATCCTGAAGAGCTATTAATTCGCATCGAGAAAATTTTACGTCGATAATAATTCGTATTTGTGGAAACCAACATTCAGAACAAATTGAAAATTCTGCACATCGGTGCCGATCCTGAATTTAATTCACTTGTTGGATTCGAAAATATTCAGGCTGAAATCAGTACGGCTGACAATCCGTTTTCCGCAAGCAAGTGGATATCTGAAAATGGAATGCCCGATGCGGTCATCTGCGAAAAAACACTTCCCGGTAGTAATGGATTTGGGTTCTATGATTTTTGGATAGAGCAATTTGACACTGAAAAAAGTATTCCGTTCATTTTGCTTGACGATGAAAAAAATCAGGAAACAATCGCAAAAGCCATTGAAAAGAAAATTGATGACGTTTACATCAAACCAACCAAAGCCGAAACAATCATCAGCCGGATTCTGATTCTGAAAAAGATAAAACCATTAACCAATAAATTTGAAATATCAAAACGTGCAGCATTCAAACCATACAAAACACCATTCTTCAAAAGGGTATTCGATATTGTATCTGCCTCTGTTGGATTGCTTTTAATTTCGCCTTTACTTATTCTTTTTGTCATCGCGATCAGGATCGAATCTAAAGGGAAAGTATATTATATCTCAAAACGAGTAGGTTCAGGATATAAAGTATTCGATTTCTATAAATTAAGGTCAATGTACACCAATGCAGATAAGCGCTTGAAAGAACTCTCGCATTTGAACCAATATCTGAAAGAAACACATCCTTCAAATTCAGAAAAATCCGATCCGCATGGAAATCCGAACCTCCATCATCCGCGAATTGAAGGCTCAACCCTGATAGGCGATGAAAGCAACATTGCGGAATCAGACCACATCAAAGCAAGAAAAAAGAAGCAAGATACTGCCTTTGTGAAATTTGAGAATGATCCCCGCATAACCAAAGTTGGTCATATCATCCGCAAACTTAGCATTGATGAGCTTCCTCAATTAATCAATGTGATTAAAGGCGATATGTCGATTGTTGGAAACCGTCCGCTCCCGATGTACGAAGCTGAATTGCTGACTACCGACGACTGGATTGACCGTTTTCACGGCCCGGCTGGAATTACCGGTCTCTGGCAGGTTGAAGCCCGCGGAAAATCGGGCAAAATGTCGCCTGAAGAACGCAAAAGCTTAGACAACAAATATTCGGAAATCGCAAACAGCAGCTATTCCTTCTGGAAAGATATCTGGATTATTTTAAGGACGATACCGGCAGTATTTCAGAAAGAAAACGTATAAAAAAAGATGAGACTTAACCTACTTTCAAAGATTGTCAGTTTAATTCTGTTCACAGGAATTACAATATTTTCAGTTGCTCAAACTGATGATATGAATGATATTGGACTGGCCAGCGAACTCTTCAGAAAAAAAATACCAGGTATGGAAGCACTTATTGATTCCACCTGCAAAAATTCGCCCATATTATTATCACAGCAGGCAAACGTTGATATCAATGAATTAAGATTAAAAATATCGAAAACTGCATGGATTAAAAATATCAACATTGAATCCTCGTTTCAATATGGCATGTTTGGAAATATACTGCTTAACCCCGATGCCGAAGATCCTTTGGCAAACAGTGTTTTAAGCACAAACAAACAAACCCGTTATTCAACGGGGGTATCATTAAAATTGCCAATTTCTGAAATTATCAGCCGGAAACACGAAATCAGAATTGGACAAGAGATGGTGGATCAAACCAGGTTTGAAAAAGAAAAACTCTCCGAAGAATTGCGAAAGCTCGTAATTATCCAATACAACGATTTATTACTGAAGCACAAAATATTGCTGATTAGCAACAACAATCTCCAATCGCAAAACCTTCAACTCAATATGACCGAAAAAGAATTCACAAACAATAAGGTCGATATTGTGGAACTCGCAAGAATCAGGGAAATGCAATCAAAATCAGAGATCGAATTTGAAACTGCAAAATCAGAATTCAATACGTCCTTTCAGCTTTTGCAGGAAATAACAGGCGTGAAGTTTAACCTCTAAATACCAAGCATTTGAACCTTATACAATTCATCCGGATCTTCCAACGAAATATTATAGTTCTGCTGATTGTCCCCATCATGCTTGCGGGATTGGTATTTTTACTAACTAAAAATCAAGCTAAAACATACAGTTCCAACACCACCATTTATACCGGAATTGCATCGGGCTACTCCATCGGGTCGCAAAGTAGTTCGGGTATCGACTATTTTGGCGTAAACAATGCTTTCGACAACCTCATCAACATTATCAACAGCCGGAGTACATTGGAAGATGTATCGCTCACGCTGTTTGCCAGGTGCATGATGCTTGAAAAGGCCAGTCCGCATTTAATTTCTGAAGAATCGTTCAGCGAATTGCAATCAATTGTACCTGCTGAGGTTAAATCCATAATTGATAAATCTTCACTTGAAAAGTCAGTAAAAAACCTGAAAGAAATGATGAATAAGGATGCCACCAATTTCGTTTACGAACTGGTAAACCTTGACCATCCGTTTTTCAGCATTGAAGCGATTTCCGACATTCGGGCGTTCCGCGTTTCGTCGAGCGACATGATTGAAATCTCTTACGAATCAACCGATCCCGGCATCTGCATGTCAACCCTTGAAATTATTTCGGGTGTAATCATCAAAAATTATTCAGGAATAAAAGCCAACCAGACCGATGCGGTTGTTTCTTATTTCGAAGATCAGCTCAACAATTCAAACCTCCGGCTGAAAGAATCCGAAGATTTGCTGTTAAGATTCAATCAGGAAAATAATATCATCAACTATTACGAACAGACCAAATCAATTTCGGGTCAGAAAACAGATCTGGAATTGAGGCATCAAACCGAGTTGATGGCACTCAAAGGTGCTGAATCGATCATTAAAAGTTTAGAAGAAAAACTAACAAACACACAAAAAATAATACTGAAAAACGAGGAGATTACCGCCAAAAGAAATGAATTATCGCGGATTACCTCGTCCATTGCCTTTCTGGAAATTTATGCCGACTCGCTCGGATCGAAAGCTGCAAAACTTCAGGATCTGAATACCCGAGCTGAAAAAATTGCCGAAGAATTAAACTCCTCTGTACAATCCGTTTTTATGTTTAAAAATGAAAAAGGAGGACTCACATCTGATCAGATACTGGCTGACTGGTTAAACAATACAATCATTTATGAAGAATCGAAGGCCAGAATCATAGTCATGGATAAACGCATCAAAGATTTCCAGAAAGAATACGACACCTTTGCCCCACTGGGAGCGATACTGAAGCGGATCGAACGAGAAATAAATGTAGCCGAGCAGGAATACCTTTCGCTGCTGCACGGGCTCTCGCTGGCCAAACTAAAACAACAGGACCTTCAGTTATCGTCGAACATCAAACCCATTGATCCACCCTATTTCCCAATCAAACCGGAACCTTCGAAACGTAAAATATTGGTACTGATTGCCGGGATGTTTGGTTTTATAATGGTAGCATTCGCCATTATATTGATGGAATATTTTGATTCGAACATTAAAACGCCAGGCAGGATTGAAAAAGAAACCGGATTAAAAGTTGCAGTTTCCTATCCGGTTCGCCAAACAACCAAAAAGTTTGTTGATATTGGCTTTATCGAAACCAGAGCCATTGACTGGTTGGCTCAGAATGTAGCACAAAAAGTGACTGAAAATCCTGCACAGCCTTTGCCGAATCATATTTTAATCTTCAGTACACAAGGCGAAGAAGGCAAAACCACAATAGGTACTACCCTATCGAAAAAGCTGACAACTTACGGGAAACGTGTTTTCTATCTTAATTACTCAAGTAAAATCGAATCCGGAATTCATGACCTTATTCTGAAGAACATACTTCCTGATGAAAAATTTCCGGAAACGGCTG
>DAITNH010000152.1:0-12126 GCA_036834745.1 Prolixibacteraceae bacterium | reverse complement strand
TCAATTTGTTTCGGTGTCCAAAACCGGCCTTCAACGACTTCTTCGGAGTGTAAATGAATCGATTTAAAATCGTGGGTGGTAAATACATACACCAGTTCCGATTCCAGCTCACTTTCCCAGCGATAGGTTTTTACCAGTTTGGCAGAAAATTGTGTCAGTCCGATTTCTTCGAAGGCTTCGCGTTTCAGCGCAGTTTCGAGCGTTTCGCCTACTGAAATATGCCCGCCAACGGCAGTGTCCCATTTGCCTGGCTGAACCAGTTTATTCATTGGACGTTTCTGCAAATAAACAAGTTTTTGGTTGTTGAAAACATGGAGATGAACTACAGGATGCAGCAGCTTCTCGCCCCGGTGACATGCAGACCGTGGTGCTTTGCCGATGATCTCGCCCCGTTCGTTCACCAAGGGAAGCCATTCTTCCTCTTCAGGAATTACCACTTGTTTGCGCAATTTAAGTTTCTGTTTGACGAATTCGTACCAAAAAACCACGGCAAACAAAATGTAGAACAAACCTCCGCTGATAAATGCCCAGGCTTCGTTCGAAAGATAAAATGCTGAATAAAATACAAGTACGGTGTGAAACAGAAATACAAAAAACATCAGTTGCATTGTCTTTCGGAACTGTGCAACCTGCTGTTCGTTCATTTCCATGTCTTTCATGTATCGCTTTGTCATCAACCCGATGATATTCAATTTTGAGAAGGCCGATACACCAAGCACTGCGCAAAGAATCAGTTCAATAAGACCCGGTTTTAGTTTAAAAAAGAGGTCGTTGTCGAGCGCAATGGATACCGAACCGAGCGCCATCAGCAAACCGGTATCAACCAGCACAAACCGGTCGAAGCGTTTTTCTTTGATCCAGATCCAGACCATTTCGGCAACCCCAATAACAAGGGCGGCAACCAAACCGACACGTGTTCCCCAAATCCCGTCAACGGCGATAAAAACGAAAAGAGGAATGAATCCGGGAAGAAGTTTTTTGAGTAATTCTGATTTGCTCATATTGAAAAATCCCGCGAAAAGCCAAAAGGTTAACGCGGGATAATATTTATTGAATGAATAATCGTTGTTATTGTTCTTCAGGCGAATATCCCTTTTTAGCGTAAACGGTTGCCAGCAATGTCGAAAACCGGGGAATTCCGAGCGACGAATTATCAACGGCTTTAAAAGCCAACTCCGAAGGAATTACCATAAAAGCCCTTCCCCCTATCCTCATTTTTTTCAGTCCGCTATGCAAGCCGGCAATTTGCTGCACATACTGCTGGTTCACTATATCATTGTTTACATCCACATAGAAAGAATATTCCTCATAATTGTGCCCATAGTCGTCTTCAGTAGTAAATACTACAGTTCCGTCCATCAGGGTAATATTAAAATTCAGCATCACCTTGTAACCCGACATAATTGTATCGCCTGTTCCTATTACAATATCTTTAAAATAGATACCTGAAGCATCTTTCTTATCTGTCAGATTATTATCTTTTACATATTTATCAAGGGCAACAATCTCGTCTTCACGCAATGCGTCAAGCGCATCTGGTTTACACGAGGTAAAAATTCCGGAGATCAAAACAACCAATCCGAGAACAAACAATATTTGCTTCATAAACTTATTTTTTTGCGAAAGTACGAATTTTAATGAGCTTCTATTTAATGTCTAATACTTCGATGATAAAAATTAACGGTGTGTTTGGCGGAATGGGCCCCTGACCAGTTACGCCATAAGCTTTGGCCGATGGAATCAGAAATGCAGCGCCGCCACCTTTACTCAATACTTCAATTCCTTCCTCCCATCCCTGAATTAGCGCATCAGTTTTGTGTTTATACGTATAAGTTCCATCGCCATGATAAGCCGAAGCATCAAAAATCTGTCCGTCAAGGTACATTCCTGTGTATTTCACGGTTACCGTATTTCCGGCAATTACGGTTGGTCCGCTGCCAACTTTGGTTGTATCATTGATATAAAAAAGACCGGTATCGGTTGTATCAATGTCATTTCCTTTGGTAACCATGGCGGCCAGCCAATCTTTTATTAAACCTGCCTCGCGTTCCGGAGTATATGCTGCATAAGGATCTTCTACATCTTTATTACACGATGCAATTATTCCGACAAACAAGATGAGCACGCTGATTTTTAAAATATTCATCATTTTTTTCATTGTAAATTATTTTACTGATTGTTTAATTTTTTCTTCAAATTCGGGCAATATGCTTTCAAATTTAAGCAGCGTTTCCTGCATAGATGCATATAACTCGCCTCCGGATGCGTTGCGATGGCCCCCTCCGTTAAAATATTTTTCACATACCTCATTAACAGCGAACTCGCCCTTCGATCTGAACGACACTTTTATGTATTTTTCCTTTTCAGTAAATAGAGCGCTAAAAACCACTCCCTTTATGGAAAGCGGCATATTTACAAAACCCTCGTTGTCGCCTGTTTTAAAATTGAAATTCTTCTGATCTTCAAGCGTAATATACATTGCTGCCGCATGATATTCTGGATAAACCGTCATGCGGTTGCTCAGGCAAAAACCCAATAGCTTCATCCTGTCAGCCGAAAAATTATCATACACTTTAGAATGAATATCCAACTGATCGATGCCCATACGGGTTAGCTGAGCAACAACTTCAAAGGTGTTCGGATTGGACACATTAAAATCGAACGACCCTGTATCGGTCATGATCCCGGTAAAAAATGAGGTTGCTGCATTCGTGTCGATGTGTGGGGCAAATTCGGTAGACTGAAGAACCGAAAAAATCAATTCGGCAGTCGAACTGTAAGTAATATCAGAAATGACCAAATCGGCAAAATCTCCGGGATACGGATGGTGATCGACCAAAACTTTTTTGCCCTTGTAACTTTCAACAAGCGCCTTCATATCACCAAGCCTCGAAAGCTGGTTAAAATCCATACATATCAACAAATCAGACTCTTCCAAAGCCCTTGCTGATTGTTTCGGATGATGACTGTAAATGATGACCTCTTCATTACCATCCATCCAGTGGTAAAATTCGGGATATTTGGTCGGACTAATGATCATCACTTTCAATCCGGCATTTTGCAAAACGCGCCACAAACCAAGAACAGAACCCATCGCGTCGCCATCGGGATGCATGTGCGGAACCAAAACGATGGATTTAGAACTGGACTTTATCAGCCCCTCAAATTGCTTAATCAACTCTATATTAACTCTTTCCAATTATTCAATTTTAAAATAAAGTACAAAGATAAAAATAATGCCGACGGTGACGGATCATTAAAACTATATTTAACTAACTTGGGTTCACAAAACAAACAATTAAAATACTATCGATATGTCAGGTAACCAGACGTTTACAATGATAAAACCGGAAACAGTCAGTAAAAACAATATTGGTCCGGTTTTGAAGATGATCAATGAAGCCGGATTCAGGATAAAAGCAATGAAATTCACGCACTTAAACAAAAAACAAGCGGGCGAATTTTATACTGTTCATGCTGATAAATCATTTTTTGAAGATTTAACATCTTTTATGAGTTCCGGTCCCATCGTGGCAGCCATTCTTGAAAAAGAAAATGCGGTAGCCGATTTCAGGGAACTGATTGGTTCAACGGATCCGGCAAAAGCTGCCGAAGGTACTGTCCGTAAACTTTTTGCTGAATCAATGTCGCGCAATGCGGTCCATGGTTCCGACAGCGACGAAAACGCCATCATCGAAAGTGACTTTTTCTTCTCAAAAACCGAACGCTATTGACGATTTACTCTAAATCTTTCCGATCATAAAAATGGATGGACGTTTTTGAATGTCCGGAATATTGGTTTTCCAAAATGAAATGGGTTTGGCAAGAATGAATTCAGTGTCGAGTGTGATGTCGGCAGCAATGCAAAGCATGGTTTCTGGTTCGCAATTTTTAATTAATTCGTCGAGCAATTGGGCGTTCCGATAAGGCGTTTCGATGAAAATTTGCGTTTGTCCTTCGGTTTGCATACGTTTTTCCAACATTTTAATCTGCATCGATTTCTCCGGATTTTTAATTGGCAAATAACCGTTGAAAGCGAAATTCTGACCACTCATTCCTGAAGCCATCAATGCCAGCAAAATTGACGATGGCCCCACCAGCGGCACTACCTGAATGTTTTTGGTATGTGCGATGCGAACCACTTCTGCGCCCGGATCGGCAATTCCCGGACAACCGGCTTCCGAGATGATGCCAATGTCGAGTCCCTGCCGGTTCGATTCCAGGAACCGGCTGATTTCTTTCTTGTCCGTATGTTGGTTGAGCTCAAAAAAGGTAAGGTCATCAATCACAATGGCGGGATTCATTTTTTTCAGGAAGCGGCGTGCAGTGCGGATATTTTCAACGATGAATACCGAAATTGAGGAAATTAACTGCTTCAGATCGGGAGGTAAAACCCTTTCGATGCTGGTATCGCCCAAAGTGGTCGGAATCATGTAAAGTTTGGCCATGTTTAAATTTTTCTCAAAAATAGATAAAAACCTTCGGTAGCAACAAGGCAATCCTTATTTTTGCATAAATCAATATTTAAAGCGTGAAACTTACTTTTTTAGGAACAGGTACCTCGCAGGGAGTTCCGGTGGTTGCCTGTCAATGTCCGGTATGTTTGTCAAACAACCCAAAAGATCAGCGGTTACGCGCTTCGGTAATGATTGAAACCGAAACTCAATGTTTGGTAATAGATGCCGGTCCCGATTTTCGCCAGCAAATGCTGACACACAGTGTTCTCCATTTAAATGGAATTCTGCTTACCCACGAACATACTGATCATATATTTGGTCTCGACGATATCCGCGCCTTTAACTGGGTGCAAAAACAACCCACCGACATTTATGCGGAAGAGCGCGTGCAGATTGCAATCCGACGCATTTTCGATTACGTGTTTGCCAATTACAAATATCCCGGAATACCGCAAATGCACCTGCACTTGCTTGAAAATAAACCATTCATGATCGGCAACCTGGAAGTAATGCCAATCCGTGGATTCCATTATAAATTGCCGGTTTTTGGATTCCGGTTCGGGAAAATCGCTTACGTGACCGATGTTAACCGGTTGGAGCATGCTGAAATTAACAAACTTCGAGGATTGGATGCTCTGGTGCTGAACGCGTTGCGGAAAGAAGACCACATTTCGCATTACAATCTTGATCAGGCGCTTGAAATTATTGCTGAAGTTAAACCCGGGAAAGCTTACCTGACGCACCTTTCACATCAGATGGGATTTCATGACGAAGTACAACCGGAACTTCCTGAGAATGTTTTTCTGGCCTATGACGGATTGGAAATTGAGGTTTGAAAAGAAACTGATGACATTTATTATTTATCATTGATTTTCTACCCACATCTTGTTCCTAAAGGAACATTTGAATAAAATTTATACCGTCAAAATAAATTTCAATGGAAACAAAACTTACAATCCGGTTGAAAAAGGAGGTAATTGAGAGAGCGAAGGATTACGCTAAGAACCACAAAACCAGTCTTTCCAAAATGGTTGAATCCTATCTTGAATCCATCACTGAACCCAAAATAAACAAAATTGAAATCACCCCATTGGTTGAAAGTTTAATTGGAGTGGTTCATCTGGCTGATGACTTTTATTTCAAGGAAGATCACAATAATTATCTGATAAAGAAATACGAATAAATATTCATCTTTGAATATTAAAATACCTTTTCCAAATTCACAACCGGCATTTCTTCAAAATCGTTCATGGCATTGATCAGCCCGACTTTCCGGTAGTTCCGAATATCTTCTTCCCTGATTTCTTTTTCTGAGATAGTACCGTTGTCAATCAAAAATTGCCGTTTAGTACCTTTCAAAAGCGGAGAGTCAGGAGTGAACCATTTTTCTCCATCAAAAAACAGCAAATTGGCTGCAAACGAATCGGTTACCATTCCGTTTTTAACAATGATTACATCGTCGCAATTTGCGCGTTGGGCAAATAACTCCTGAAGTATTTGACGATCGGTATATTTCAAATGGTAGTCGATACTTTGGTGATGAACCACTTTCAAGCTTTGGATGGAACGAAAAGAATACGGTTCAATTTCAATTTTATCAATGGTTGGGCCATATAAAATCCTCACCTTATAAATTCCTGATTTGCAATTCTCCGGAACTGATATTTCCTTTATTAAATCAATCTTTTTTGCATCAGGAAACAATTCATCCATCGAACGATTTAGTCTGCTTTGATGGTAATTCAGGTTCTGAAAAATCCCATCTTTCAGTTTGAGTGATTCAAGCAATGGGAACATAAACTTTTTGTATTAGTTCGTTGTATTCAGCCTGGCAGTCGCTTAAAAAAGTGATTCCTCCCCCACTCTTGAAGTTCAGTTGATCACCATCTTGTTCAAGGTATCTGATCAAAACGCAACTGTCGAGATTCCGTCCATCGAAAACACCGAAAATTCCGGTATAATAACCACGTTTGTATGGTTCAACTTCCCTTATAATTTCAATGGTTTTGGGTTTTGGAGCTCCGCAAATCGACCCTGCAGGCAACATTTGAGCCAATATTGTACCGATCGACTGCTGATAATTATCCGGAAGTTTGCCTGAAATCTCGGAACTCATTTGCAGTAAATCGCTTTGGTTGGTTGAAATCCGATCAACATATCTGAAGCGGTCCACTTTAACATCGGTAGCAACCATGCTCAGGTCGTTGCGGATCAGATCGACAATGGTGTGATGCTCTGCAACTTCTTTTTCGTCGTTTAAAATCTGTTGTTCTGCATTATCGATATTGGCATCAATGGTTCCCTTCATCGGAAACGAAGAAATAATTCCATTGTCGATCCGCACAAATATTTCAGGAGAGAAACACACAAACTGATTTTTGAGCCAGATTTTATAAGGCGCATCGCTTAAATGAAACATCTCTTCCATACTGAGATTCGTTTCAACTTTGGTGGGCATTGTCAGATTCAGCAAATAGGTGTCGCCATTGTGAATGTGATGCTGAACCTTCGCAAAAGCCTTTTCATATTCCTGAAATTCAACCGGATGAATATTCCATTGAATTTCATCGGAGACGAATTCTTCAGGAAAATAATTACTAATTGCAGGTGTTTTCCAAAGTAATTCTGACGAATCGTGGTAATCAAAAATCAATGGTTTTTCAAAATCAAAATCAATGATAAAAGCAAATGGGATGGCCTTTGCGCCCAATTCATTCATTCGATTTATCGTATGTTGCTTTCTCTCTTTCATAACGGGAGTCAAAGATAGAGAAAAGAAAAAGTGTTCAGTATTCAGTCGCAGAAAACAAAACAAAATTGGCCATTTTTAAGGATTAACGACAATAAATGATTTAATGGCCATGAATTGGTTTGGTAAACAGCAAGTTCCCAAAGAAATAAAAATCCTGAATTTGTCGGGTATTTCATTTTTTGTATATTATTTTTGATCCTTATGAGCATAGCTGAAAATATAGAAAAAGTAAAAGCAAATTTGCCTGACAATGTGCGGTTGGTGGCTGTTTCGAAAACAATGCCTGCCGAATTTCTTATGGAAGCTTATAATTGCGGGCAGCGGGCTTTCGGCGAAAACAAGGTTCAGGAAATGGCTTGGAAATACGAAGAACTGCCGAAAAACATCGAATGGCACTTTATCGGTCATTTACAAACGAACAAAATAAAATACATCGCGCCATTTGTTCACCTGATCCATGGTGTCGATTCATTTAAACTTCTCAAATCAATTGATGCGGAGGCAAAAAAAGCAGGGCGCATCATTCCCTGCCTGCTTCAGTTTCACATTGCCGAAGAGGAAACCAAGTTTGGACTTTCGATACAGGAAGCAAGTGAAATGTTGAATTCGGACGAATATAAATTACTGAGAAACATTCAAATTTCAGGCGTAATGGGAATGGCAACCTACACAGACGATGAAAACCAGATCAGAAAAGAATTTGCCAGCTTAAGAAAACGTTTCGAAAAGATAAAGTCTGATTTTTTTACTGATAATCCTAATTTCAGGGAGATTTCGATGGGCATGTCGGGCGATTATTTGATTGCAATTTCTGAAGGAAGCACATTGGTGCGAATTGGAAGTACTATATTTGGCGAACGGAATTACAATACTAAACTATAAGGAAGTTGATGTTGTTATTTTGAATTACCTTAAAAACCGAAAGAGATGATAAATTTAGAAATACAATACATGGGATTAAAACTGAAAAATCCCATTATCGTGGCCAGTTCGGGACTCACAAACTCGATTGAAAAAATCAAAGACCTTGAAAAAGCAGGTGCAGGTGCAGTTGTGCTGAAATCCATTTTCGAGGAACAAATTAACAATGAGGTAAGTGACCTCATCAACCGCGATCCGCAGAATTTATATCCCGAGGCAGAAGATTATATCTGGAATTATACCCGAAACAACTCTATTACCAAACACCTGAACCTGCTGAGCGAAGCTAAAAAGGAAACGGAGATACCTATTATCGCCAGCATCAACTGTATGTCGGCTTCAGAATGGACCATTTTTGCCAAAGAATTTGAAAATGCAGGCGCCGATGCCCTTGAACTCAATCTGTTTTTTGTACCGACCACCCGGCAAAGAAGTTCGGAGGAAATAGAGCAGCTTTACCTTAAAATTGTATCGGAAGTAAAGAAACAGGTAAAAATACCGGTATCTGTAAAAATCGGATATTATTACACCAATATGGTTGCCATGGCCGACAAATTGGTTGCACACGGCGCCAGTGCGCTGGTATTGTTTAACCGTTTTTATGAACCTGACATCAATATTGAAAAGATGCAGATCACTTCGTCCGATATATTCAGTTCGCCTGAAGATATTCGCCGGTCATTACGCTGGATCGGGCTGATTTCGTCGCAGTTGCCAAAAGTTGAAATTGCCGCGAGTACCGGGATTCATGATGGGGAGGCTGTAATAAAACAATTGCTTGCAGGCGCACAGGCAGTTCAGGTTTGTTCAAGCATTTACATCAACGGTTCGCAAATTATTGCTGGCATGCTGAGCGATTTGACTGCTTTCATGAAGAAACAGAATTTCAAAAAGATTGAAGATTTCCGCGGCCGTTTGTCATACAAAAATATTCCTGACCCAATGCTTTATGAACGGGCACAATTCATGAAGTATTTTTCGGGAAAATCGCCAATACTTTAAATTCCGATTGAAGGCAGAAAATCAATCACATCAAGCATCAGAGGTTTCTTTTCATCAGAAGTGATATGCATTGCCTGATCAAGCTTTTCGATCTCAATATCAATTTTGGCCTGATCAATTGTTTTCTCCATGTTAACGATTACGGTATAAGCTTCGAAAGCCACCAGAAAATCATTGTGGATAAGCAAATCAACAAACAGCGACAAATAATTGCTGTAATCGAGCCCGTTTTCCCAGCAACTCGAAACAAGTTGTTTTAATTCTGGTGCATATTTCTGATTCTGAATTGCTTCAATCATCAGCGGAACAGTATCTTTTTCCTTCAGATTTGCAAACAAACCGGTAATTTTGGCCTTAATTTCCGGATTTTGACTCTGATGCAAAATTTCAATCAGGACCGGAATGTCGGAGGATTTTCCTGAAACGCGCAATTCATCAAGTGCCTCAATTACTTCCTGAGAGTCAATTGATTGTACTGCTTTTAGAATGCTGTTGTGATCGTGATGTGTATGATCGCTCATATTTTAAAACCGTTTAAATGTTTGACAAATTTAGTAATATATTTGCAGGCTTTAATTCTCAAATTTTAAATGAACGAAAAAACGAAGGAACTCGCCGAACTAAATATTGCCAAATTAATGCTCAAGTTTTTCATACCGGCATTCATTGGCGTATTTGTAAATGCTTTGTACAACATTGTTGACCGAATTTTCATCGGACAAGGCGTTGGCTCAATGGCACTTAGCGGCATCTCGGTTATTTTTCCGGTCATGCTTATTGTGATGGGATTCGGAATGTTGATAGGAATTGGTGCCGGGGTGCTGGTTTCGATCAACATGGGAAAACGCGACATGGACAAGGCCGAAAAAGTTCTTGGAAGCAGTTTTTTGCTGATGTTGCTTGTTTCTGTCGTGATCACAATTATTGGATTTTCAGTAAAAGGCCCCATGCTGCGCTCTTTTGGCGCAACAGCCGAAACAATTCAATATGCCAATGATTACCTGGATATCATACTTGCAGGAGTAGTTTTTCAGGTAGTTGGGTTCTCTCTCAATAATATCATCAGGGCCGAAGGAAATGCACGCATCGCCATGTATTCAATGCTCATCAGTGCAGGTACCAACCTGATTCTTGATCCGATTTTCATTTTTGGTTTTGGCATGGGTGTAAAAGGTGCGGCATATGCAACCGTTATTTCAATGATGGTTCTAACTGTTTGGGTTTTAATTCATTTCCTGAGTTCAAAATCGGTAATAAAACTGAAAACTGAAAATATCCGGTTCGACTCTAAAATTTTGTTTGAGATTACCGCAATTGGTATGGCACCTTTTTTCATGCAGATTGCAAACAGTTTTGTGCAGGGTTTGCTCAATACCAAACTGATATCTTTTGGAGGCGATCTGGCCGTGGGCGCAATGGGAATCGTGAACAGCGTGGCAACAATGATCGTGATGGCTATTGTGGCAATCAACATGGCGACTCAGCCAATTATCAGCTTCAACTATGGTGCAAAATCGTTTTCAAGAGTGAAAGAAACCTTGCGTATTGCCATGATTTCGGCCACAGTTATTTCAATTCTTGCCTTTATAATGGTCGAAGCAATTCCTGATACAATTGTGAAACTTTTTAATTCAACAGATCCCGGACTGCTGGGTTTTGGCCGCGATGGACTGCGGCTGGGAATGCTTGCATTGCCATTTGTAGGTTTTCAGGTGGTAGCAGGAAACTTCTTTCAGTCGATGGGAAACGCAAAAATTGCAGTATTGCTCACATTGCTTCGACAGGTAATTATCCTGATTCCGCTCTTGTTTATACTTCCCAATCATTTTGGCCTCAACGGAATTTGGATTTCTATGCCAATATCAGATTTCTGTTCAGCAATTATAGTTGTATTTTTCCTTGTCAATCAATGGAAAAAACTGAAATGACCTGGAATTAGAACAATTAACCAATTATGTGGTTTTTCCGAAATAACTTATAAAACAAAATTGATAATGAACAAGAAACAACTTTTTGACTCACTTGCTGAAGGGGGAAAAATTGACCGTACCATTTTCCGTCCGATTCTGATGCACTTTGCAGCCCGATTTAATAATAATACTTACAGCGAATTTGCATCTGATCATAAAGTTTTGGTTGATTGCAATATAAAGGCCATGGATCACTTTGATATTGATATGGTCGGCCTTATTTCCGATCCATATCGGGAAACTTCGGCATTTGGCGCTCCAATTATTTTTTTACCTGAAGCTGTTCCTCGTTGTGAAAAGTTAATTGTAAAATCGTGGGAAGATATCCACAATCTTCAGCGGCCAGATGTTTGCAAATGTACACGAACCCTTGATCGCATCAAAGGAGCCGAACTCTTTCAGAAGAAATTACAGGGTACAGTTCCGGTAATTGGCTGGATTGAAGGGCCGTTGGCTGAAGCTTGTGATTTGGCGGGCGTGAGCCAAATGATGATGCAGTTGATGATAGACCCTGATTTTTGCAACTTATTGCTCGATAAATGTACGGTTACCGCTAAAGATTTTGCAAAAGCTCAGATAGAAGCTGGTTGTGATGTGATTGGGATCGGAGATGCCATTTGTTCACAGATCGATCCGTTTACCTATGATACCTTTGTAAAAGACCGTCACCGCGAAATCATTTCTTTTATTCATGCAAACGGTGCAAGAACCAAATTGCACATTTGCGGAGATATCACACACCTGTTGCCTTCGCTCAAAGATTTAGGTACAGATATCCTTGATCTGGATTATGATGTTGAGATTGCTTATGCACGCTCGGTAGTCGGCGAAAAAACCATTTTGTGCGGAAACATCAATCCTGTGATAATACAAGACACCACTCCTGAAGAAGTTGAAAGAATGTCGCGCGAGCTGATAGCCCTTCATGGCGACGAACGGTTTATACTTTCCGCCGGATGCGAAATTACTGTCGGTACTCCGATTGAAAACCTGATGGCTATGAGAAAAGCAAGTTTGTAAATAC
>DAITNH010000151.1:0-12170 GCA_036834745.1 Prolixibacteraceae bacterium | reverse complement strand
AGGTTTTAAATAATTTAGCATGAACTACTTCATCAAAAATATGGTTTGTAACCGTTGTATCATGGTAGTACAGCAGGTATTCGAAAGTTTGGATTATCCGCCGGTCCGGATTTCGCTGGGCAATGTGGAAACAGCAAACCCAATTGCGGGCGAAGATCTTGAAAAACTCAGAGAAGCGCTTGTGAGTTATGGTTTCGAGTTGATTGACGATATCAAGAGCCGGATGATCGAAAAAATCAAAAATACCGTTGTTCAATCCATTCACCATAGCAACGAAGACCTGAAAATAAACTATTCCGAATACATCGAATCCCACCTGAACCGGGATTACGCCTATTTAAGCAGCCTTTTTTCAGAAATAGAAGGTACTACCATCGAAAAATACATCATCCTCCAGAAAATTGAACGGGTGAAAGAATTGCTGGTGTACGACGAACTCACCCTGAGTGAAATTGCCAATCAAATGGGATACAGCAATGTGTCCTATTTATCGGGCCAGTTTAAAAAGATAACCGGATTGACGCCCAGTCATTTCAAACAGGTAAAAGAAAACAAGCGAAAACCCTTGGACGAAGTATAACCTAAAAATCTTATAAATACTTCCGGAAATATCGTAACAAGCACCCGGCATCCACGCTTTATCTTTGATGAAAAAATAAAGACATGGAAACTTCAGTTAAAAAAAACTTCCCGGTTACAGGTTTAACATGCGCTTCATGCGCTATCAGCGTCGAGAGCATGCTTAAAGCTCAGAAAGGGGTACTCGATGCATCCGTTAACTACGCAAACTCTTCAGCCTGGGTCGAATATACACCCGAAACAGCTTCGGTCAATGATTTCAAATCGGCCATTCAGTCAATTGGTTACGACTTATTGATTGAAGAAGAAGGCCACGACCATCAGGAAGAAATGCAACAGGCACATTTCAAAAAACTCAAAACCAATACGCTTTGGGCATCGATACTGGCATTTCCGGTGGTGGTAATTGCCATGTTCATGATGGATATTCCCTATGCCAACTGGATCATGTTCCTGCTGGCGACGCCGGTAATCGGCTGGTTTGGCCGGAGCTTTTTCACCAATGCCTTTAATCAGGCCAAACACGGCAAGGCAAACATGGATACGCTGGTTGCTTTAAGTACCGGGATCGCCTGGCTATTCAGCACATTCAGCACCATTTTTCCTGAATTCTGGCACGATCGCGGCCAACATGCCCACGTGTATTTTGAGGCATCTGCCGTAATAATCGCTTTCATTCTGTTGGGCAAAGTGCTCGAAGAAAGGGCTAAATCAAACACTTCTTCGGCCATAAAAAAGCTGATCGGGTTACAACCGAATACGGTCAATCTGATTCGGGAAAATGGTCAGGAAATGGAAATAGCGATCTCGCAGGTCGTTATTGGTGATAAAATTCGGGTTAAGCCCGGAGATAAAATCCCGGTGGACGGTGAAATTATTTCAGGTTCATCATTTATCGACGAAAGCACCATTACCGGAGAATCACTTCCGGTTGAAAAGGAAAAGGGCGGAAAGGTCTTTGCCGGAACCATCAACCAGAAGGGAAGTTTTGCCTTCGTAGCTCAAAAGGTGGGCGGCGAAACCATTCTTGCCCAGATCATTAAAATGGTTCAGCAGGCGCAGGGAAGCAAACCGCCCGTTCAAAAGCTGGTCGATCAGATTGCCGGAATATTTGTTCCGGTGGTGATGGCTATTTCCGCATCAACCTTTGTAATCTGGATGATTTTTGGCGGTGAAGATGCCATCACACAAGCATTGTTGGCGATGGTTTCTGTATTGGTAATTGCCTGTCCGTGTGCGCTTGGACTTGCTACACCGACAGCCATTATGGTTGGCATGGGCAAGGGCGCCGAAAACGGAATCCTGATTAAAGACGCTGAAAGCCTTGAACTGGCGCACAAAGTGAACGCAATAATTCTCGATAAAACCGGTACCATTACCGAAGGCAAACCTGCCGTGACCGACATCGTCTGGAATGTTCCTGAAACCGATCAGGCAGAACTGGAACAAATCCTTTTTACCATCGAATCGCAATCGGAACATCCATTGGCAGAGGCTGTAGCTGCTACTTTGAAAACCAATTCAGGCAAACAAATTGCCCTCGACAAATTTGAGAGTATTACCGGCAAAGGAGTTGTAGCCAATTTTGGCGATCATGTTTATCTGGTTGGCAATCAAAAATTGCTGGCCGATCATCAGGTAAATCTTCCGGAAGCAAGTTCAGCCAAAATCAAAAACTGGCAGAATGAAGCAAAAACAGTGGTGTGTTTTTCACGCGATACTGAACTTCTGGCAATCATTGCGATCGCCGACAAAATCAAAGAGACATCGGCAAAAGCCATTGCTGACCTTCAAAATCAAGGCATTGAGGTTTATATGCTTACCGGCGACAATGTACAAACCGCAAAAGCGGTGGCACAAAAGGTCGGTTTGAAGAACTTTAAAGCTGAAGTGATGCCTTCTGACAAGGCTGATTTTATCAAAGAATTGCAAAATCAGGGAAAAGTGGTGGCGATGGTTGGTGATGGCATCAACGATTCGCACGCACTGGCTCAGGCTGATGTGAGCATCGCCATGGGCAAAGGCTCCGACATTGCGATGGATGTGGCCAAAATGACGATCATTTCCTCCGATCTTCAGCTTATTTCAAAAGCGATCCGGCTATCGAAACTGACGGTGAATACCATTCATCAGAATTTGTTCTGGGCTTTCATTTACAACCTGATCGGTATTCCCGTTGCTGCCGGAATTTTATTCCCCATCTGGGGTTTTATGCTCAACCCAATGATTGCGGGAGCGGCGATGGCGCTGAGTTCGGTTTCGGTGGTAAGCAACAGCCTTCGGTTAAAATTCAAAAAACTTGACAATTAATCTTTAATACAATTAAATATGAAAACTTTAAAATTTAAAACCAATGTAAATTGTGGCGGATGTATTGCCACTGTGACTCCTCACCTGAATCAGGTAGAAGGTATTGTGAAATGGACTGTCGATACTACCAATCCTCTGAAAGTATTGACTGTTGAGGCTTCGGGACTGGATCCTGATTTCATTGTTGAAACACTGAAAAACGCAGGTTATAAAGCGGATTTAATGGCGTCGGAATAAATTCGGCAACTAACAAAATACCGAATAGCTTGTTTAACTGAAAAACAAAACGATTCAAACATGTTGCGTGATATCCGTACCAATTATCAGAAATTTGAACTGACAGAACAAACGGTTGATAAAGATCCCATCCGGCAGTTAAATTTATGGCTGAAAGATGCCATTGCCGGCCAGAAACCTGATCCCACTGCCATGGTTGTATCCACTTTGGATGAGGAAGGAAATCCTGAATCGAGGGTAGTGCTTTTAAAAGAGCTGACTCCTGAAGGTTTGATTTTCTTTACCAATTACCACAGCAAAAAGGGACAGCAAATAATTGCTAACCAACGGGTTTCAGTTGTATTCTTTTGGCCTGAGCTGGAAAGGCAGGTTCGGATTAAGGGCAAAGCTGAAAAGATCAGCGAGGTTGATTCGGAATCGTATTTCCTCTCAAGGCCGTTGGAAAGCCAGCTGGGTGCATGGTCATCGCCGCAAAGCGAAATCATTGAAAGCCGCAATGTTCTGGATGAAAACTACACCCATTTCAGGCAATATTTTGAAACCCATGAAATAAAAAAACCACCTCATTGGGGTGGTTTCCTTATTCGTCCTGAATATTTTGAATTCTGGCAGGGACGATCCAACCGGTTACACGACCGTATTGAATTCTGCAATGATGGTCAGTCTTGGAAAATCCAGCGGCTTGCTCCCTGAATTAACCATTTAGCTTATGTGAACCTCTGATGTGGTGTGTCTGTATCTGCTAAAAAATGAATCTAATGTCCACAATGCCAGAGAGGCCGTCAGAATCAGATAAGCCATTGTCGGAATGGATGCAAACAAACCTGTTGCTGTTTGCCAGATTCCCGAAACACCCTTTGTATCAATTTTCTGCAGTGTTCCTGAAATTGCCGACCAAAATCCCGGCTCTTTCACCTGAGTTGTTTCAGGGTTCGAAACCGTAATATAAACCATAAGCAAAATAAAGGCAGCAATCAGAATGATCCAGGTTCGTTTGCTGATAACCGGCTGGTAATCTGCTACCAGGGAGTGTTTCTGAACAACAGCTTCGGCCTGAATCCGTTCCATCACTTTAAGTGAGAAACCTTGCGAAGGCGAATCGATGTTGATTCCCTTCATCATTTGTTCGAATTGTTTATCAAGCTTGTTCATATCTTTAAAGTTCAAAGTTTTTAAATTTCAAGTTTTGCTCCGGGCACTATGCCCTAAGCCCCTTGCTTTTCAATTACAATAACGAATATACTTCTTCTTTCAGCATCTCATGCAAAATCGAATACATTCGTTTTCGCGCCCGGTGAATTTTTACTTTTATATTGCTAACAGTTAGGCCAGTAATTACACTTATTTCATCCATCGATTGACTTTCGTAATAATAAAGTGTAACCAATACCTGATCGTCTTCGGGCAATTTTCCAAGCGCAAGGTTAAGGTATTTTTCCTGATCTTCCTTCTTTGTCTCTCTATAATAATCATGCATTTTCTGTTCATCCTGATCTGATATCTGCCGGTCGTCGAGTGATTTAAATTCAATCCGGCGTTTCCGTAATTCAGAAATACACGTATTGTAAGTGATGCTGTACAGCCAGGTCGAAAACTTCGATTTACCTTCGTAAGTATCCAGCTTCTGATAGGCTTTTACGAAAGTGTCCTGAGCCATTTCTTCAGCATCTTGGGGCTTTTTCAGTAATTTCAATGCCAATGAATAAACCATGTTTTGGTATCGTTCAACCAGAACAGAAAATGCAGCAACATTTCCCTTTCTAACTGCCTCAATATAAAATATGTCATCGGTTTTATCCATCTGTTTACAATAGACGAACATTTTACAACCCGGTTACAAATTCAGAATTAAAATTACGAAAAAGTTTTTCAATTTAATTTGTAACCGCGAAGAAACACCTGCGTCATAGCAGCAAGAACGAGAACAAATAAACACTTAAAATCAAATATTATGGAAGGAATATTCGTACCGCTTGCATTCTTTGCGCTGGTTTTTGGGTCATTGTATGTCTTTTACACTACCCGAAACAAAGAACGTCTCGCTTTAATCGAAAAAGGTGCCAGCCCTGAGTTATTCAAATCTAAGGCGGAACCAAATTCAGGCCACGCAATCTTCAAACTTGGCCTGTTTTCAATAGGCATCGCGCTTGGCATTGTGGCTGGAAATTTTCTTGCTGCAGCAGGAATGAACGAAGTAGCAGCCTATTTCTCAATGATCTTTCTCTTCGGCGGAATCGGACTGGTAGTCTCTTATCTGCTTCAGAAAAAAATGGAGAAAAAATAATTTCTCAGTCATTTTCCTGATAAACTGTCTTTCAGACTGAACCTTTAATCAAAGGTCATATCAGTTTGAAAGACAGTTTTTTATTGCCCGAAAAACACAGTTTCTTTTTGCAGCAGATTGGAAAAACACCTTTGGTTCTCTTCTTTTTCTTATTTTAGTGGAAATTTTAATCAAATGACCAACGAAAATATCCTGAAAAGAATTGTCGAATTGCGTTCAATTCTCGAAGATCACAACCATCGATACTACGTTTTATCACAACCGGTTATAAGCGATCAGGAATTTGATATGCTCCAGAAGGAACTTGAAAAGCTGGAAGCTGAAAATCCGGAATTCTTCGATCCCAACTCTCCCACTCAGCGTGTTGGCAGCGATTTGAACAAGGAATTTGAACAGGTCAGGCATCAATTTGCGATGCTTTCGTTGTCCAATTCATATTCGGAAGAAGAACTGCGCGACTTCGACCAGAAAATCAGAAAACAGACTGACCAGACGTTTGAATACGTTTGCGAACTGAAATACGACGGCACTTCCATCAGTTTACGCTATAAAAACGGGATGCTCGACAAAGCAATCACCCGGGGCGACGGCACTTTTGGCGATGATGTGACTGCGAATGTGCGCACGATCAGAACCATTCCGCTGAAACTAAAAGGAACCGGATATCCTGCTGAATTTGAAATCCGTGGCGAAATTCTGCTGCCTTTTACTGAGTTCGAACGAATTAACGAAGAGCGAGCCGAAGAAGGGGAACAAGCGTTTGCCAATGTCCGGAACGCTGCCTCAGGAACCTTAAAATCTCAAAAATCATCGGTGGTTGCCGAACGCAAACTCGACGCCTATTTTTACTATTTACTGGGCGAAAACATGCCTTCCGATGGTCATTTCGAAAATATGCTGGCTGCCAAAGAATGGGGCTTTAAAATTTCTCCGGACACTGAAAAATGTGCAAATATTGACGAAGTAATCACATTCATCAGGAAATGGAACCAGAAACGGTTTGAACTACCGGTTGCAACCGACGGGATTGTGATCAAAGTAAATTCACTGAGTTTGCAGCAATACCTCGGCACAACCGCCAAATCGCCGCGTTGGGCAATTGCCTACAAATACAAGGCTGAACAAGCCAGCACCATTCTGCAATCTGTTTCCTATCAGGTCGGACGAACCGGAGCAGTTACACCGGTCGCCAATCTTGATCCGGTTCAGTTGGCCGGAACGACCGTTAAACGTGCAACTTTGCACAATGCCGACATCATCAAAAATCTTGATTTGCACGTGGGCGATACTGTTTTTGTTGAAAAGGGCGGCGAAATAATCCCGAAAATCGTTGGTGTCGATCAGTCTTCACGACACCCAATGTTCCCAAAAGTTGATTTTATAAAAATTTGTCCTGAATGTAAAACAGATTTGATCCGAAAGGAAGGCGAAGCAGCCTTTTATTGCCCGAATGAGGATGGATGTCCACCACAAATCAAGGGAAAAATGGAACATTTCATCAGCCGTAAAGCAATGAACATTGACGGACTTGGGGCTGAAACAATTGATTTACTGTACAATGAAGGACTGATCAGAAATATTGCCGATCTGTTCGATTTGCAGAAAGAACGAATCAGCAAATTGGAACGGCTGGGAGATAAATCCGCTGAAAGAATCATGAAAAGTCTGAGCGAATCGCGCAGGGTTCCATTCGAGAAAGTACTATTCGCGCTTGGAATTCGTTTTGTTGGGGAGACAGTCGCCAAAATACTTGCCCATCGGTTAATTACCATTGAAAGACTGGAAAATGCAAGTCAGGAAGAGTTGACTGCCATTGACGAAATTGGTGGCCGGATTGCCGAAAGCGTGCGCCTGTACTTTTCAAATCCGCAACACATCCATTTGCTGGAGCGGCTAAAGG
Source organism: Prolixibacteraceae bacterium (assembly GCA_036834745.1). Classification (GTDB taxonomy): domain Bacteria; phylum Bacteroidota; class Bacteroidia; order Bacteroidales; family Prolixibacteraceae; genus Aquipluma. Next base: position 4,860 of record DAITNH010000151.1, on the reverse strand, counting down.
AAAAGGGACTTCAAATGAAGCTGGACGAAGCAGCTATTGCCAATCGTTCAGAAAAATTGCAGGGACTAAGCATCATTATTTCAGGAACTTTCGAGAAAAATTCACGCGACGACCTGAAGAAAATGATTGAGCAAAACGGCGGTAAAAATGTAAGTTCTATCTCGAAGAATACCAATTACATGCTGGCCGGAAACAACATTGGTCCCAGCAAACTTGAAAAAGCTGAAAAGCTAAATATCCCGATTATATCTGAAGATGATTTTCTGAAGATGATCGACTAAAAGTAACAGATTATTAATTTATCGTGCGTATTAATATCAATCTAAAACTTTTAGCAATTTCAAACAGCGAAAAACAAACGAATTGTTATTTTTGCAGAAAATTATGGGTTTAAAATTAAAAATTGCCAACAAATTATTGAGTTCCCAGCTAGCCTCAATTTCCAGAGAGAAAAAGGTTTTCAATTTAGATACGGCAAAAACAGCCGGAATCCTTTGGGAATTTGATCAGAAAGAATCATTCGATCTGATTGAAAAAGAACTCATAGCTGCGGGCATTAAAACGGTGGGACTGTGTTATTTTCCCCGTAAAAAAAAAGTTATTCCTGATGGAATCAATGGTTTTACGCGAAAACAAACAACCTGGAGCGAAATTCCGAAAACAGATTTGGCCGAGGAATTTATAGAACAGAAATTTGACATTTTGATTGATTTAACGGGCCAGAGGCACTTGCCAATCTTATACTTAATAGCTCTGTCAGCAGCTTCTTTTAAAATTGGATATGCAGGAGGTTCTCAAAATAATTTTGATTTTAATATTGAATTTCAGCAAAAACCTGAAACAAGCCAGTTGGCCGAACAAATTTTGTACTATTTAAAAAGAATTAATAAATCGACGATAGAATGACACATCCATTTACAGGAGCCGGAGTTGCATTGATCACTCCTTTTAATGAAGATAAAAGCATTGATTACAGCGCATTGGAAAGATTAATTGAACATCAGGTTTCAGGAGGAATTGATTATTTGGTGGTGCTCGGAACCACTGCTGAAACCCCTGCCCTTTCTGAAATTGAAAAGAAAGAAATTGTACGTTTTGTGATCGGAAAAAATGCCGGCCGTCTGAAAATTGTCGTCGGAATGGGCAGCAACAATACTATTAGTCTGGTTGAGTCCATCAAAAATACTGATTTCACTGGCGTTGACGCAATTCTTTCAGTAACTCCATATTACAACAAACCAACTCAGGAAGGCTTATTTCAGCATTTCAAAATGGTGGTTGAAGCCTGTCCAATTCCAGTCATCCTTTACAATGTTCCAGGCCGTACCGGTGTAAATATGGATGCAGACACGACCCTTCGTATCGCCAATCTATCAGAGAAAGTAGTTGCTGTTAAAGAGGCTTCGGGAGATCTGGGCCAATTCGCAAAAATAATCGCCAATGCACCCAGCTATTTTAAAGTAATTTCTGGTGATGACAGTTTGATCTTGCCTTCGGTAACAATGGGCTCAATTGGGGTTATCTCTGTTATTGCCAATGCTTTGCCTGAAAGATTAAGCCAACTGACCCATTCCTCACTTTCAGGAAATGTTGCTTTTGCAAGCCAGCTTCATTTACAAATGGCCGAAATGTTGAAACTGATTTTCAGGGAAGGAAATCCGGGAGGTGTAAAAGCCTTGATGGAAATGTTGGGAACGGTTAAAAATCAACTTCGGTTGCCATTGGTTCCGGTTTCATTAGCAACTTACACACTGATAGAAAAGGAGTTAAACAAAATCAGCTAATATTTGGTTATTTCTGATTGACTATATTTTTTACTTTTACCCCCATGTACTATATTTTAGGAATTATCATTATAGCAGTTGTCGCTCTTGTAGTTATCAGGTTCAGGAAAAAAGAACAGACACATATTACCGGGGTTGAACCCGGAAAAGAACCGGAAACTGAACCAAGACAGATCGCTTCTGATTGTTGCGGGGCGCACGAAATCTGCGAATTCGACGAGGCTGATGTCAATGAGGAAATAATTACCTATTTCGATGATGAAGAACTGGATGAATTGCGAAACGTACGCGAAAGTGACCTGACAAGTGAAAATATTGACGATTTGCGCGAAGTATTGTACACGCTCCGAACTGAAGAAATCGGCAAATGGCTTATCAGCATTGGCCGCCGGCACATTCATTTACCAGCAATTTTACAGCAGGAAGCTAGACAATTGATGACGGAGAGGTAGCTGGGTTACTCAGCAGGTGACTTCGAGTCACCTGCTGAGTAGTCTCAATTTACAGTAATAATCCTTGTTCTGGAAGCGACCAAATCATTATTTTCATAATAGCTGATTCGGATTTTTGTATCATTTGTTGAAAGGAAGGAGATCTTCAGGTTACTTGGTTTACCCGCCTCTAATACTTCAAAATATTGTGAATGTAATTCACTATCGAATAGTGTATTTTTCCAATTTGTATCCGACTCCATTCGGTAACCCCAATAGCCGTCTGTCTGGTCTCCGCCTTCAAAATATTCCATCTTAATTTTCAGGCTCATGCCTTTGGGAGTCACAGCAGAAAAATTGTAATACCTACCGAAATCTGTCCTGTAACTGATAAACGAGGTATTATTTTCATTCAAAATATTTAAAACACCATCAACTGATTCCGGATAAGTAATTAAACTGACTGGTATAAATGAGGTTTTTTCTTTGAACTGAGTAATGTATTTCTCAAAGTCTGGCACCTGAGCGGTTGTTCCAATTTCCTGATACCTTTTTTCAAGGTTTTCCCTGATTTTTATTGGATTCAGGAACCGGGCATGGCTGATCAATGATGTCCCCAGTACTTCGCTATCCAATTTTCCATCGGTACTGATGTCAGCACTCAGGTTGGCCAAAAGCTCTGACAATTCAGCTTCTGTTCGATAACCCTGCAAAATGGAGGAAATGGCCAGCAAAATGGCATTACCGTCCCCATTTTTGTTGATATCCAGCAATTCAGAACTTTGAATATCATTTTTGCTCAAACTGAAAATGGCCAGAATTTCTTCCATGGCTTTTTTCTTGGCATCCGCAAAAGAAAGTCCCCCGGAAACTAAATTCCCGACCCGAGCCTTTTCGAGTGTTGAAATGATGTTTACATTCAATGTGCTATTGTCAGTAACATCCGCCAACGCATAAAGAATCAACCGCGAAGCTGAGACCAGTCCCGTAACTTCATTGAAATAAAACCCATCCGCTTTTAACTCTACATAAGGTGACGATAATTCAACATTGGCGAGTTCGAAAGTTCCCTGATTGTCTTTGATCTGAGAATCAAACGATTTTCCCGTTTGTGACAAATCAGTTTTTAGTTCTGAAATGGAAACTGAGGTACCATTCAGGAATGGACCTTTTTGAACATAGCCCGATAATTTCGATTTGGTGAGGATTTCAGAACTATCATCATCGTTACAAGATGATAAAGACAAGGCTAAGACAATGGCAATAAATGTAATGTAGAAAATGGTTTTCATGACAGAGTGATTAATGGTTATGTAAATATAAGGAATTACATATCATTTTCAATAATCATTTTGGCAACTATTCCATTTTTTTAATATTTTTTGGATGTACTCAGCGGGCTCGAGTCACCCGCTGAGTAAAAAAATTACTTTACCTCGTTAATTTCAATCACCGCGCTTGTAAGTTCGTTGTTGTTTGGTAACGACAATCCAACTTTCATCAGGTAATCGCCCGAAAAGGTTTTCCCATCCGAATAGAATGAACTTCTTATTCCTTTCATCTTGTTAATTTCCTGTACTTTGTAAGTTTTAGCAGCATCTAAACCATTTAAGCGAACCGGACTAAACTGGCCAAATGCACGTGGGTGCAATGCATAAGAGAAAAGCAACGACTTCGATTTATCCTGACTGGCAAACATCAAAACAGCCCTTTCTTCCTCGTAAGGTGAAATTAACCGGTACATATCTCCGCTCCAGATTAGCTCTTTCAGCCGGTTATAATTTTGTACTGCCTTTTTGCTGAATTCCAATTCTTCAGCAGTCATCTCGTTTACACGGATATCGTATCCCATTTTTCCCATCATGGCCACATCAGTCCTGTATTTCAGTGATTGTTTGCCCATTGTGGTAATGTGGTTGCACGAGGTAATGCTCGGAAAAAAATACGAATATCCCCATTGTATAAATACCCGCTCCACCGCATCGGTATTGTCACTTGGCCAGAATTCGGTAAAATATTTCAGCGCACCGTAATCGGTGCGACCACCGCCACCAGAGCAAAGCATGATGGGCAAATCGGGATATTTTTCGCGCAGACGCTCCATTACATTGTAAAAACTCCGCACATATTCAATCTGAACATGCGATTGTTTGTCTTTCAGATATGGTGAGTAAGTATTGGTCATTAAACGATTACAATCCCATTTAATGAACGCAATGCCTGGATTTTTGGTCATTATTTCATCCACCACATTGTAAACAAAATCCTGCACTTCGGGATTTGTCAAATCCAACACCAACTGGTTGCGGTAATAATTTTCGGCGCGATTCGGCAATTTCAGGATCCAATCAGGATGTTTTTCATACAATTCACTTTTCGGGTTCACCATTTCCGGCTCAATCCAGATACCGAATTTTACACCTTTTGCCTCGGCCTGTTCAACCAGATATCCCAGTCCGTGAGGTAATTTAGTTTTAGTTTCCTGCCAGTCGCCCAAACCGGCACCATCGTTCGCTCTGGGGTATTTGTTTCCAAACCAGCCATCGTCCAGCAGAAAAACATCGACGCCCAGTTCTTTAGCTCCACCGAACAATTCAGTCAGTATTTTTTCATCAAAATCGAAATAGGTAGCTTCCCAGTTGTTC
>DAITNH010000150.1:0-12173 GCA_036834745.1 Prolixibacteraceae bacterium | reverse complement strand
TGGTTTAGCACAGCATTTTCTGGAAAATGAGTTAAAGCAAAATAAAACGTATGTGCTGCTTGCACATCCAACAGTACAAAACATCCAAACGATTCATTTTATGCTGAATAACAAAATACTGAATCTTTCGGATGTCGAATTTGTTGGCGTTTATTCAGCAGCCGAAAGTTACGATTACAACCAATCAATTGCATTGATCAAAAAACCCGAAATGAGCCTTTTTCATTTACAGAAAATTGATATCGAAGAAAGTCCTGCAAAAATTTACATGCATAACGAATGGACCAAAACCTTTAAAAATCTGTTCAATCATTCGGTGGGTATTTTCTTTTTTGGCGGACCCGATATCCAGCCCGAAATTTACGGGCAAAAAAACATTCACTCGGAAGTCACCGATCCAAACCGACATTTGTTTGAAGTGAGTTTCCTGTTTCATCTTTTGGGCGGAAAGCAAAATGCAGCGTTTATACCGTTTCTGAACGATAAACCCGGATATTTCGTAACCGGATTTTGTCTTGGACTACAAAGCATCAATGTAGCAACCGGTGGTACCTTAACCCAGGATATTCCTGCACAAACTTATAAAAAGAATAATGCCGAAGAAACCCTGAAACTGAAAAAAGACCAGTTGCATCGTAATTACTGGCAGGAAATCAGCAAAGACACGCTATTAATGGGAATTAATTTCCATCCAATTCAATACACAGCTCATCCGTTTTTCCTAAAAAAGGTAAAAGCTGATAAAAAAGTAATACCGATCGTTCTAAGCAGTCATCATCAATCCATTGAAGAACTAGGCAAAGACATGATTGTTACGGCAACATCAATGGACGGACAAGTTATCGAAGGCATTCAGCACCGCCTTTACCCGAATGTGTTTGCAGTTCAGTTTCATCCTGAAGTTCCTGCTCTATACAAAGAAGGCAAAAAGCTAAAATTTGCACCTGACGACACTCCAAAATCATACTTCGAAATCATTTCGGAAGAAGATCGCGAATTCCACCTGAAATACTGGCTGACTATTTCAAAAGCAATCAAATCTTCTATCAGGCTGCAGAAATTATCGAATCCATCCAGTCCTTCAATTCGTGTCAGATAATATTCTACTTTTGCAGCTTCAAAAAAATTGGAGTAATGAGTAATCAGACAGAAATACGCAGAAGAAGAACCTTTGCCATTGTGAGTCACCCCGATGCGGGAAAAACAACCCTGACCGAAAAACTATTGTTGTTTGGAGGCGCCATCCACGTTGCCGGCGCCGTTAAAAGCAATAAAATCAAAAAAGGAGCTACTTCCGACTTCATGGAAATAGAACGCCAGCGCGGTATTTCTGTGGCTACTTCGGTAATGGGTTTTGAATACGATGGCTACAAGGTGAATATTCTGGATACTCCCGGTCACCAGGACTTTCAGGAAGATACTTTCCGCACACTGACAGCCGTTGACAGCGTAATTATTGTGATTGACGCGGCAAAAGGTGTTGAACCGCAAACTGAAAAGCTGATGAACGTTTGCCGGATGCGCAAAACTCCTGTCATTGTTTTTATCAACAAACTTGACCGTCCAACTCAGGATACGTTTGAATTACTCGATGATATTGAAAGACAACTGCAAATCAGCATCAATCCTTTAAGCTGGCCGATCAACAACGGCCCCGAGTTCAAAGGCGTTTACAACATATACAACAAAAGTCTGAACCTGTTCAAGGCTTCCATTCAGGACATTGAAAAAGGTATTTCCTTTTCAGACATTAACAGCCCGGATCTCGAAAAACACATTTTTGGCGATGCCCAAAAACTGCGCGACGATCTCGAACTGGTTTACGGTGTCTATCCTCCATTCGATCACGACGAATACCTTGCAGGACATCTGGCGCCCGTATTTTTTGGAAGTGCATTGTACAACTTTGGCGTTCAGGAATTATTGGATGCCTTTGTGAAAATTGCTCCGTGGCCGCGTCCGGTGCAAACCGAAGAACGTTTGGTCAATCCTGAAGACGATAAATTCAGCGGATTTGTGTTTAAAATTCACGCCAACATCGACCCAAATCACCGAAGCCGCATTGCATTCGTAAAAGTTTGCTCCGGAAAGTTTGAACGGAACAGTATGTACAAACAGGTCCGCACCGGAAAAACCTTCCGTATTTCGAGTCCAACCGCATTCATGGCTTCACAGAAAGAAATCATTGAAGAAGCATTTCCCGGCGATATTGTAGGGTTTCCCGACAACGGATCGTTCATTATTGGCGATACCATTAGCGAAGGCGAAGACATCCATTTCAAAGGTTTGCCAAGCTTTTCTCCTGAATTGTTCAAATTCGTTGAGAACGCCGACCCGATGAAAACCAAGCAGCTCAACAAAGGAGTCGATCAGTTAATGGACGAAGGAGTTGCACAGCTATTTACGAGCCAGTTTAATGGGCGGAAAATCATCGGAACAGTCGGGCAACTTCAGTTCGAAGTAATTCAGTATAGACTGGAACACGAGTACAATGCCAAATGCCGGTTCGAACCACTATCCATGTACAAAGCCTGCTGGATTCAGAGCGACAACCCGAAAGCACTGATCGAATTCAAGAACCGCAAGCACCAGAAAATGGCTACCGATAAACGTGGCCGTGATGTATTTATGGCCGATTCGCAGTTTATCCTCGACATGGCTCAAAATGAGTTTAAGGAGATCAAGTTTCATTTCACTTCTGAATTCTAAAAATAACTACTTTTAAGCTTCTGTTTAAAATCAAACATCCTAAATTTTAATAATATGTTATTTAAAGGAAGAAGACAAAGCTCAAATATTGACGATTTGCGAGGAAGTGGCGGAGGCCGTGGAATTGGTTTCAAAGGAGGAATAATCGGAACCTTAATAATGGCTTTCATTATTTATCTTCTGGGTGGAGATCCGATGTCGGTACTGAATCTTTCTGAAAATACACAACAGGAAACCACTGAAAATGTAGTTGTTTCAGCCGAAGAAGCGGAAATGACCGAATTTGTATCGGTGGTTCTGGCCGATACCGAAGATGTCTGGAACAAACTTTTTCAGGAAATGGGAAGCAGCTACCGTGAACCAAAACTGGTTCTGTTTCGCAGTGCAATTAACTCTGCCTGCGGTTATGCGGAGTCGGCAACAGGTCCTTTTTATTGCCCCGGCGACCAAAAAGTTTACATCGATCTTGATTACCTGGAAACGCTTCAGCGTCAGTTAGGCGCTGAAGGTGATTTTGCAATCGCCTATATTATTGCTCATGAGGTTGGTCACCATGTTCAGAACCTATTGGGCATCATGGAAAAAATGGATCGGGTTAGAGCTTCGGGAATAGATGAAAATAATGTCAACGAAGCAACTGTCCGGCTGGAACTTCAGGCCGATTTCTTGGCTGGTGTTTGGATTCACCATGCTGAAAAAATGAAAAGTATGATGGAAAAAGGTGATCTGGAAGAAGCGTTAAATGCGGCTGTGGCTGTTGGTGACGACCGAATCCAAATGAAAACTCAGGGTCGGGTTGTGCCTGATTCATTTACTCACGGAACTTCGGCGCAACGCAAAAGCTGGCTTAACAGAGGCATTCAAACCGGCGATATTAACCAAGGCGATACTTTTAGCAGTTCAACTGTTTTATAGCCGGAATATTAATACCATCATTTTACAGAACTCACTATGAATGAATTGAAATCGTTGTTCGATGGTGATACATTTACATACGTAATTCTTCCTTTACTTATTTTTCTTGCTCGTATAACCGACGTAAGCATCGGAACCATTCGCATTGTGATGGTTGCCAAAGGGCAAAAAATGATTGCTCCGATTCTCGGATTTTTTGAAGTACTTATCTGGCTGCTCGCCATCAGTAAAATAATGCAGAACCTCGACAATTGGGTGTGTTATGTGGCTTATGGTGCAGGCTTTGCCACCGGAAATTACATCGGAATGATCATCGAGGAAAAACTGGCGATGGGCATTATTCAGCTTCAGATTATTACCCGTGTGGACGCGCACAAACTGATTGAAAAACTAAAATCCGACGGTTACGGAATCACGCATCAGGAAGCACACGGTGCGGTTGAAGATGTTTCAATTATTTATTCCATCGTAAAACGAACCGAGTTACCTCACGTGGTTGATATTATCCGTACCTACAATCCCAACGCGTTTTACTCCATTGCCGATGTCAAATTCGTAAACAAAGGTCTGTACTCGCAGGTAAATCCGATGCAGTATTGGCGAAAGGGGAAGTAAGAAGAGCCGGGAGTCCGAAGACCGAAGTCCGGAGAAGGTGAGAAATTGGGTTCAGTGGATATATTATTGATTGTCAATCCAATTCTCTATTTTAATGTTTCACATTCGTTCAAATTCCCTGACATTTCTGGTTACGAGAATCATATCGTATACAATTCTTCTATTTCATTCTTATTAACACGACCAGCAATCAGAAAGCGGCAGCGCCGCATAATATTTGTAGTAAAAAATTGATGAAAGCTTTGGTAAGGTGCAGCGCACCGAAAAAATACAAATAATATGTGCCTATATTTCGGTACTCCGCACCTTTTGCGTGACTTCAATCATATATACTACAAATATCAACAGTGCTCTGCACCTAAAAATGCTTGCTATATTATACCCATACCAAACGTTATAGAACTCTTCGCTTTTTTGATACTTATTTGATTCATGTTGTATAATACATAAAACGACTATGCTTTTAGTCATTAAAGACATCAAAATATTTGCATGACTAATTTTATAGTCATACATTTGTTGCGAAGGATTGACAAAAATAAAACGACAACTATGCAACTGACAAAAGCTGAAGAACAGGTAATGCAACATTTGTGGGAAATGGGCGAAGGACTGGTTAAAGACATCCGCGACCGGTTTGATGAGCCAAAACCTGTGCGCAACACGGTTTCTACCGTACTTCGCATTCTGGAAAAGAAGGAAATTGTGGCGCACCGGACCTATGGAAACGTACATGTTTATTATCCTTTGGTTACCAAAGAGGAATATTCTAAAACACAGCTTTTTGGCTTAATGAAAAGCTACTTCAACAACTCGTTTCCGGCAATGGCTTCGTTCTTTGTCCGCGAAAAAGACCTGACCATTCAGGATTTGGAACAATTGATGGAAGAAACCCGGAAAGAACTGTCGAAAGACTAAAACCAAAAACATGGAAGCATTGGCAACTTATCTGATTAAATCGTCAGTTTGGCTGACTGGTTTTGCTTTGGTTTACGCTCTGTTTCTCCGGAACGAGCGGTTCTTTGTTTTGAACCGTATTTACCTTGTTTCCGGGATTTTGATCTCAATCATTTTTCCGTTTTTCACCTGGCATTACACGATTTTATTACCAGTTGTTCCTACCACTGAAGTTTTCGAACCTCAGATTCAGGGAATTGCGGAAGTGAACGAACCGTTCCCATTGCAAAATGCATTGCTTTTGTCTTTTTACATTTCAGGAATTATTTACCTGACATTCCGGATTTTAAGGCAAACACTTCCTGTTTTCCGGATTATCCGAAAGTCAGAAACACAACACTTTAGTTCGGCAAAATTGATCCGTACTGCTGAATACCCCGCTTCGTTTTCATTTTTCTCGTTCGTATTTGTCAATCCTTCAATCGACGAAATCGAAACGAATGAAATTGTGAACCACGAACTGGAGCACATCAGGCAACAGCACTGGATTGATTTACTGCTGTTTGAAATCCTTCGCACGGTGCAGTGGTTTAATCCTGCCATTTGGCTGTACGGCCATCTGATCAGGCAAAACCACGAATACCTGGCCGACGAGCGTGCGCTGCAGCGTAGCTCCAATCCGGCTATTTACCGTGCGGCCCTGCTGAACCAAATGTTCGGCGGACCAGTAATTTCACTGGCCAATTCGTTCAATTATTCACTCAACAAAAAACGATTTAACATGATGAAACAAACCATAAGTTCACCAATCAGAAAACTAAAACTTTTATTGATTTTACCGCTCATAGCAGGAGTTTTTTATGCTTTTGCTGCTCCTGAATACAAGTTTATTCAGCCCGAAGAGCTTGCAACAAACGTAACTCAAAAAGAAAAAACCGTCAAAGGGAAAGTTATTGATGAAAACGGAAAACCACTGAAAGGTGCATCAGTTATTATTTCAGGCAAAACAATCGGGACAATAACCGACGACAATGGCAATTTCATGCTCAAAGTAACCGATGATTCGCCCATTGTAATTTCGTATGTCGGGTTTAACAGCCAAAAGGCAGAACCTGATTTCGAAAAAGAAATGGTTATTACCCTGAAAACCATTACTGTTGGGATTGAGGCAATGGGAAATGAAATTGCAGCTTCTAAACCTTCAGAAATATCAGATAATGTTCTGTTTATTATCGATGGGAAAGAATCGACAAAAGAAGAAATGAGCAAAATAAGTCCGGATAAAATTGAGCGTGTTGAAGTGCTTAAAAATCAAACTTCTCTCGAAAAATATGGAAAAAAAGCAAAAGACGGAGTGATTTTTATCTACTTGAAACCTGATGAAAATTCATTGGCTGCTCAAACCTTCAAAGTCCAAACAAATTCTCCACTGAAATTCGGGAACACAGATAGTTTCGGAAGACAACCATTGATTGTGATAGATGGAGTTGTTGATAAAAACCAGAATGTAAATAATATTCTTCCTGAAACCATAGAATCAATTTCTGTTTTGAAAAATGAATCGGCAACCAGTTTTTATGGAGAAAAAGGTAAAAATGGAGTAATCCTGATTACAACGAAAAAAGGAAAAAGCGAGACAAAAAATAAAACCATTGATGTTAATGTGATCGGTTCTGAAAGCGATCAAAAGAAAGATGATGTCTTTTTCATTGTCGAAGAAATGCCTGAGTTTCCGGGAGGTCAGGATGCCCTTCGTGCTTTTATAAAAGCTACATTGAAATATCCTGAAGTTGCCAAAGAAAATGGTATTCATGGGAAGGTATTTGTTAATTTCGTAGTTGCAAAAGATGGATCGGTAACTGATACAAAAATCATCAGAGGAGTTGATCCGTCGCTCGACAAAGAAGCACTGCGTATCGTGAATAATCTGCCAAAATGGAAACCCGGGACGCAACGTGGTGAGGCAGTAAAAGTTTCCTACACAGTACCGGTCAATTTTCAACTTCAGGAGGGAAATACAAACAATGACAACCTTGCAGGCAGCGGCAACCCTGACAAACCAACATTTACTATGTTTGAAGAAATGCCTCAGTTCCCCGGAGGAGTTGAAGCTTTAAAAACCTATGTTGCATCTACTATGAAATACCCGGTCATTGCCCTTGAAAATGGCATTTACGGGCAGGTATTTGTGAAATTTGTGGTCGAGAAAACCGGGAATGTCACCAATGCCAGGATATCTCGCGGTGTTGATCCATCACTCGACAAGGAAGCCTTACGAATTGTAAATTCTTTGCCAAAATGGGAACCTGGTACACAGAATGGAGAAACGGTAGATGTTGCCTACGAACTGCCAATCAATTTTAATTTGCCGGCTGATTATCGTCCTATAAGTAGAGAAAAAGTGAGAGTTACTACCGATTCATATACAAAAGCCAATAAAACATTAAAATTAAGCATTGTTCCCAATCCAACAAGTGACAATGCGAGATTTACATTAGATGGTTCCGGATCAACAAATAAGCTGGAAATAAGTGTTTATAACAGTTCTGGAAAATTAATCAAGAATGCATCTAAAAATGGTTCGACTTTTTCACTATCTATTAACAAGCTTTCACCTGGAATCTATCTTGTGGTCGGCATAGACAGCGAAAATCAATTAAAGGTTACGAGTCAACTTGTAGTAAATCATTGATGATGAGATTTTAATAGTTTACAAAAAACAAGGCGATCATCTTTCAACGATCGCCTTGTTTTTTGTAATAAAAACGCAAACCTGTAAGCAGGGTTCTGTATCTGCAGATTGGCCAATCTCTCCTTTTAAGTTTGTACTGTGCAGTTTATCCTACCAAATATGCATCTTGTCAGTTTATTATTTTAAATTGGATGCCCAAAGGTTTACTTTGACGAAAACCTTTAAACAACCCGATTATGAAACGAATTATTTTACTGCTGTTAGTACTGTCCTGTTTCCTATTCTCTTATGGAGAAGAGTTGAGTGCCGAACAACAACAATTGGCCTGGAAGTTTATCTATGACAATATGCTGTCTAAAGAATATCAGCCCAATACCTTTAAGAAGGATATTATCATTAATCTGAAAGGCGAAATAACTTCTGCTGATTCAGTAACGGTAAAAGAACTCATTAAAAGTTTTCAAAGGGCTATTCCTCATCTAAAAATTGAATTGTCGGAAAAGCCGGGGAATTTGAAATTGGGATTGAATGAAGGGAAGAATAACAGGGTGACTACTAATTTACAAAGTAATCATTCTATTACTTCACAGGAAATGTATTTCCCTAATAACATGACCGATAAACAAAAAAAGCAATTCATATACTTCCACCTATTCAAAGGGCTAACATTTTATAACTGGCCGAAAGTACCCATTGATGGATTGAGTGGATGTGTTTTCGCAGAAAACGATTTTGATTCGATTATATTCTCTCCATTTGATCTGTTTATCCTCGAAAAGCTTTATTCTCCTGATTTCTTAATCGAATTATCTAAGAATTTATCACCTGAACTGCAGGATTTGGCGTGGAAATCAATTCGCATTAAATTTATGGCTGGGCGTATTAAAAGACCCATCATATACCATACAGATATTGCCATAAAATTGGAAGGAGCAGTTAGTCCGATTGATTCAACTTGTATAAATGAACTCATTAGTAATCTGCGATCAATAATACCAAACAGAAAAATTTCTCTTACGAAAGAGAAGGCGAACATGGTTTTTACCTTCTCTGATACTTTGAGAGGGCTATCTACTGCGAATTTTGAAAGAAATATGATCGAATTCACTGGTTGTGAAGTAAGTTTCCCAAAGAATAAATCAAAAGAGGAAAGGAAGAAAGTCCTCTATAATTATCTATTCAAATCATTAGTTCGTTATCAGGAATCTTTAACAGAAAAAGCGGAAATCGAAGGATGTGTATTTGGGATTGAAACACCTGATAAAATTATATATCATCCTGTTGATGCCTTTATTCTCAATAAGCTTTATTCCGATGATGTGGCAGAGCAGTTAAAAAATAATTGGATTAAAAAATGGTCAGCAAAAAGTTACTATAGTTTCATGTATTTCATTCAGTTGAGAACTGCTGGAATTATAATAGGAATTTTACTGGCAATTTTTCTGTTTTCAGTCCTTATTAAAAGAGGAATCTTTAGATTTCACAACTGGAATTTGAATCGTTTTATCATTCAAATTTTTTGGATCATAGGAATTTGTGATATTTATCAAATCAGCAACTTAGTTATTAGGCACTTAAGCTTTCAGTTCTTTATTTATGAGGGTGATTTCTTTCGATCATTTGTGTTTATAAATCTTACATTATTTATAGTTCCGTTGATATTTTTCTTAACAGAAAGAAAACTGAACACGCTGAATGTTGCTCCAAAAAACAAACTATTGTTTTTGATTGCAAATTCTTTTGTAATTTCTTTTTCCATTACATTAGTCTATCTCATTGTATATTTAAGGAATGATTTTGATTATAAGGTGACCATTTCAATTGGTGTATCTTTCGTATTTGCGACATTTCGTTTTCTGCTTTTTACATTTACAGAACTCAAAAAGAATGAATTGAAAGAGAAAAATAATGAACTCGCACTATTGAAAGAGAAAAGTAAGCAAGCCGAACTCCAATCCCTTCGGGCTAAAATCAACCCGCACTTTTTATACAACGCCCTCAATTCCATTGCAAGCCTGGCCACTACTGATGCCCGTAAAACAGAACAAATGGCTTTGGCGCTGTCCGACTTTTTCAAATACGCCATTAACCGCGAGCAGAAGCAGATGAACACGCTTTCCGAAGAACTAAACGCCATCCGAACTTACCTTGAAATCGAAAAAGTACGTTTTGGCGACCGGCTCAGTTTTGAGATCGACTACCCCGCTGAGTTGCTGGATATCCAGATTCCGCAACTGCTCATTCAGCCATTGGTCGAGAATGCCATCAAACATGGCTTGTCGCAAATCACCGAAAACGGGCTAATCGGTATTTTAGTTTGTAAAGAAGAAAACCAGCTAAAAATACGCGTGTACGACAATGGTCCGGCTTTCCCGGATGGTCCGCTCACCGGCTTTGGCATTCAAAATACACAGGAAAGGATTGCCCTGCTTTACGGTGCAAAAGCGACCATTAACTGGCAGAACGGGGCGGAGAAGTTTGTTGAAATAAGCATACCTTTAGGGCAAACAAATATCAGCGTATGACCTTTTCTCCTTCCAAATACCGCACCCTGATTGCCGACGATGAGCAGCCTGCCCGCGACCGACTGAGAAAACTGTTGGCCGAACATGCCGACCAGATCGAATTAATTGGCGAAGCACAAGACGGTTTGGAATGCCGCGAAATGATCGACCGGTTGAAACCCGATTTGGTATTTCTGGATATTCAGATGCCCGGCCTCACCGGGTTTGAGGTTTTGCAGCAAACCAGCCATTCGCCGGTGGTGATTTTCTGCACCGCCTACGACGAGTTTGCCTTGCAGGCTTTCGAAACCAACAGCATCGACTACATTGTGAAACCCGTCAAGGCCGAGCGCATCCGGAAATCAATTGAAAAGCTTGACTCGCTGAAACACCATTCCGACAAACAGGAATTACTTCGCCTCATTGAAAATTACATCAGCCAGGCACCAAAAAAGGAAATCACCAGCATCCCGGTTAAATTGGGCGACCGGATGCTTTTTGTGAAAATTGAAGATGTCACATATTTTTCGGCAGAGGAAAAGTATGTGACTATTCATACCCGCGACGGAAAAACTTACCTCTGCGATTTGCCACTGAAAAGTCTGGAAGAAAAGCTGAGCGACGGTTTCCTGCGCATTCACCGGTCGCTGCTGGTAAATGTCAGTCGCATCCGCGAGATCAACAAACATTTCAATGGCTGTTTCATCCTAAAAATAGATGACTTCGCCCAAACAAAACTGCAATCGGGTCGCGGTTATGGCGACGAGGTGAAAAGGTTGATGGAGATTTAATGCCGAATGCTGATAAGGACAAACAAGGCGATCATCTTTCAACGATCGCCTTGTTTTTTAACTTAAAAACGCAAACCTGTAAGCTCGGGTTCTGTTTTGATAACAGTTTAAAAATAAGTCTTATTACTCAAGACCTAATCACATTTCAGAGATTTGCACTACCTTTATTCCATGAAACAGAGGCTTTATTTAGATACTTCAGTTTTTGGTGGTTTCTTCGATGAGGAATTTTCTGAATTCACCAGACCACTTTTCGAGAGCCTTCAAAATGGAGAATTTAAACTATTGTTCTCTACTGTTACACAAGACATAGAAATACGTTCACCAAGAGATTTTATGACTTATGAAGACAACTACTGAAAAAACGTTTGATGCTGTAAAATTCATGCGTGCACAGCGGGATAAATTGAGCGAGAAACTTTTCAAAATGTCAAAAGAGGAAATCGTTGAATATTTCAAAAAGAAAAAGCTGGAAAATTTAATAAAACCCAGTGCATAATTTTGAAAACAAGGCGATCATCTTTCAACGATCGCCTTGTTTTTTGTATTAAAACGCAAACCTGTAAGCCGGGTTCTGTATCCTCCCCCGATTGCTCGGGAGAAACCTCTATCATTTATCTACCCGTTCCGTCACCGGAACGATCCAGCAGCCTACCCCTCACGACTTCCGAAGAATCAAAACGGGCCGTTCTGTATCCCGGCGTACCGGAAAATCGTGATATATTTGGCTTTGCAACCCATCAGAAGTACGGCTGATTGTATTGCCACAACCACCGGTGAGCTTTTACCTCGCCTTTTCACCCGTTCCCCGATTACTCAGGGTGGTCATTTTCTGTTACCTTACTGCAAGCTTTCGCCCGCCTTCCTGTTAAGAAGCATGGTGCCCTGTGTTGCCCGGACTTTCCTCCCTCCCGATTA
Source organism: Prolixibacteraceae bacterium (assembly GCA_036834745.1). Lineage (GTDB taxonomy): Bacteria > Bacteroidota > Bacteroidia > Bacteroidales > Prolixibacteraceae > Aquipluma. The sequence goes on along the minus strand of DAITNH010000150.1, from coordinate 132 downwards.
CTCGGGACAGCGATAGAGCGGTCTGCGCGGCAAAGATGAGGAATTAGTTCCGAAGAATCACCATCGTTGCTCCAAATCCATATTCCTTGAAACTGGCATCCTGAAAATAGTATTTTTTGTATTTGGTGCTGA
>DAITNH010000149.1:7839-12285 GCA_036834745.1 Prolixibacteraceae bacterium | reverse complement strand
TTCATTGTTATTTATTTCTTCCCGTGAAGCCAAAAACTCACGTCCCGCCAGTAAATCACCGGACAGGTCAAGAGGGGTTGATTTATAGAAATTTCCTTTTGATTTTCCAACTCCTCTGCTGTCATACCGAAGCACTCCAATTCCGTGTCGGGTTAAATAATCAGCAACTACTAAAGTGTATTTGTGGTGGTTTCCATCGCCGTCCCGGGTTGAAGGAGCGCTTCCGGTTTGAAAAATCACGACAGGAAATTTTCCTTCCTTTTTTGGTGTGGTAAGAGTTCCAGCTAAAACCACGCTGTCTTTTTTATTTCGAAACTTAACATCTTCGCTATAGTATGGATATGGTTTCTTAGGTTCCTGGGGTCGGAAAATAGGTTTGTCGCTCCGAAACAATTCTACTGGAAATATTTTTCCGTCGAGAGAAAGTTCTCCATTCAGTTGATTTTTGTTGTCCGCTAACTCTCCGTTAAATTTAATTTCCGTATATAATTTTATCTTATTTTCTTTTGCTAATGCACGTTTTTTTAGATTTTCATTTTTTTCTGCCATGTGTTGCTTTATCGTTTTCAGATGTAGCGTGACTCCATAAAAATTACTGTCTGAAAGAATGCACATTGTTGGCTCCAATAAAATTGCTCCAATCATAGTGTCTTTTTGCACCATAACACTCATTTTTATTTGGATTGTAGAATCTAAATTCTGAAATTCTCCTTTCCAGATTCCTCGAAAATCTTGGGAAAATGAAACAGATGAAATCAATACTAAAATTAAAAATGCTTTGTATTTCATTTTATATGCTAAGCGACTATTGAGTAAAGTACTGCAATTCTATTTATAAGTCGAGCTGATAGCTGCCAGCTTCATTTTTGCCTGTGCCTTTTTCTTCGCCTTTTTTCAATATTCCTTCGAAATTGTCGCACCCCTGAAATAATGCAACAATATTTCATCGTATTTATAACCCTTGGCGCCCATCATGGCAGCGCCGATCTGGCAAAGGCCAACACCGTGTCCCCAACCTGCACCGGTCAGGACAAATTCACCGGGAATGCCATTGTCGATGTTTAGTTTATCGACTACAAATGCTGAACTGTATAAATGCGATTCTGATAAGGTTTTGCGAATTTCAAGTTCTTTCCCAATGATCAGGGTAATTTTAGTTCCCACAATTTTCAGCTTTTTCAGGCGACCCGATTTTCCGCGTTCTACCGGAATCAGATCGAGAATTGCCCCAAAATCTTTTCCTGATTTACGGGCAATCAATTCAGACAGGTCTGCTTGCTGATAAGTCAGGTTCCATCGGTAAAAATCTTTGGTTTCCTGATCGTAATCGTTTAATACCTGCGAAAGAACCTCTTTATCGCGCGTGTTGCAAAAAGCAGCGGGAGCATTTCTGATCCATTTTTCTGCAGCGGTCTCGACGGTCAGATCAGGATCAAAACCTTCAGGAAGTTCCGGATTGTCAACAATGGCTTGCAGGTAGGTATGAACTTCTGGTTCCCAAACATTTTCGAAAGTTTCTGATATTCCGCCACAGCTTTTCGAAAAACGGGCATCGCAAACATTTTCACCATCCATCAGCAACATTCCACGCGTTTCGGCAATGGCTTGCTCAACCAATTCGGTCGATTGGCGGGTAATTCCCTGATAACGCTGGCAATGGTCGTCGCCGCAAACATCGAAATTAAGATGGTCTTCGCGGTCGTACCAGCGGATGTATTCTTCCGGAGTTTCTGAAATGGGCTGGTAGAAATTTCCTGAGTTTTGCAACTCTTTGCTTTTTATCGTTTGCGCCAGAAGCCACGAGCGCGAAGTGATCGCATGTGCTTTCAGTAATTCGAGGCTGCTGGTTGCACTCATTTCCGACGAAATTACACTGACTAAATAATCTTCAAGTGGTAAAATATTTATTGCCGTCAGTTTCTCATTCTCAATGATGATTTTTAACGAACCTTTAAAGATCTGATCTTCTTTTCGTTCCCAATGGAATTTTATGCCAATGGTTACATCGTTCAATTCGAAAGATGCTTCGTGATAACGGACAGGCTCGAAAAGGAGAAACTCTTCATCTGTCATTTCATCGTCGAGCCAGATTTTACCGTCACGATAATTCACCTTGTGCAGCTTGTCAAACGGAACGCCGTTGGGAGCCAATAAATATCTTTCGTTCAGCCTGAAAATGATTTCCGGCTGATACATGATGCCTATGCTTAATTGTGGTTCATTCATAATAAGTTCCAAATTTCAGGTTTCAAATTCCAGGTTTTCAGACGTACATTAGTTATTCAATATTGTTCCTTTTTTTCAGTTGAATATTTTACAGACATAATTCCAACACAGGATAAAGCGGGTCGTTGAAACCAAACTTTCGGTACAGTTTTTCTCCATCTTTCGACGTATGCAGCGACACCTTGCTGACTCCGCGTTTCATCGCTTCATTCAGAAGTTGTTGCAGAATTAAAGCTGAAATGCCTTTCCGGCGGGCAAAAGGTAAACTGTACATATTCAGGATATCGCCTTCAAGATACGAAGATTGGTTGAAATCGCCGGGGATTTTTTTGAGCACCATTCCTCCGAAGCTCAATATTTCTCCATTCAGTTCGGCCAAAAAAGCAAAGAAGCGCTTTTCCGCCAATGCATCAGAGAAATACTGATTGAGTTCGCTTTTCAGCTTCTGTTGGTATTCTTCGTCTCTTTCGCCCTGCATCTCTGTAAGATAGGCCATCCGGTAGGTCGTCAGAAGTTCAACTTCATTTGAACCTATCTCCCTGATATTAATTCTGGACAAATCAATCTGCATTTCTATAAGTTTTAGGGTTTTCGATCAATCAGAGCATCAATATTTTCAGTAATCTGTAACTTGTCGTACCAATTATTTGAATTTAAAATTCAGTAAAACAAGTCATTAGATTTAAGTCGATATTTATATTTGCCGTTCACTAACTTAGTCATTATTGTATTGCAACCTACCTGTTGAACGTGGAATTTTGCAAAATTGTTTTATAACAGTGAATTGTGCAGCAAGGCGTGGAGAGAAGAATGGAAAGGAGCAAGGGCAAGATGAGGGAGATGGAGTTTTCTAACCTGAAATAAATCAAAATAGCACCTTCTGCCGGAGTAGGGATTTCCCTCTGATAATATAGGTTTTATCCTGTTGACTAAAGATGACAGATATTTTAAATTTGATAGAAAAGACCAATATTATGGAAGCTCAAAAAAAACACGATCATCTGAAAGAGCCCACCGATATTTTAATCCTTGCCGATTTTTCCGACGGGCTTTGGGACGCAGTAACTTTTACAGTCACTGTTTTGTACCGCGAAGGTATCACCATTAAACTTTTGGAAACATTCGAAGAGCCACATACCGGGCAGTCGTTGATGCTTGATTTGGAGGCGATATTGGAGAACATTGCAAATCAGGAGTTAATGGCCGTTAAAAAGAGAATTGTAACCGAATTTAAGATTCCAGGTCATGATATAAAATTGATTTCACATAATGGTGACCTCATTTCCTTCCTGAAGCAGGAAGATCTGCATGGCAATATTCTGTGTACAGTGGTTAATACCCACAGTTCATTTTCAGGTTCATGTTTTATGCAGAAATTTAAGATCTGGAAATTAGTCCGAAAGGTATCACGGCCAATGTTTGTTTTTCCTGTCGAGTTTTCATATTCTGATATCTATAATATTGTGTATGCGGTTAGTCCAATGCGAAAACCTTCTGAAAGCATTTTGAATGAATTGGCAAAATTGTTTCAGTCCGTTGATTATAAAATACATATCCTATTTTTTCAGTGGAAGAACAAAAAAGAAAACGAGCGCGCTGAAAGTGAATACCTGGCTCATCCATTGAGCTCAAAATTTACATTTCATTATATCGACAGGTCGAAACTAATCCCGGAAGTAATCAGGAATATGGATGAGTTGAACGGGAACCTCTTTGTTATGGACAGGTTGCATGGTTCAGTTTACCGGAAATATATACGATCATGTATCTGGGGGCAGCCTAAAGCCAGAAAAATGCCGGTTCTGTTTATTTAAACTTATAAGAAAATGACATCAAAAATTATTGAGCTGACAGAAAAAATATACAATGAGGGCATTGAAAAAGCGAATAAAGAGGCAGCGGTAATTCTATCAGAAGCCAGGGAAAGTGCAAAAAAGATTGAAGAGGAGGCGAAGTTGAAATCAGAAAAGATGGTTGCCGAAGCCAAAAAGGAATCAGAAACAATATTCGACAGCTTACATGCTGAATTACAGTCAATAGCTGCCGAAACGGTGGCAGTGGCAAAGCAGAGAATCGCAGACTGTATTGTAACTGAATACGCAAATGAAATCGTAAATACGTTGCTTGATGATAAAAATTTTGTCAAATCGTTGTTGCTTGAAACAGTTAAAAAATGGGACATTGGAAAAGGATCGTTGCCCGATTTGTCGCTGGTAGTGC
>DAITNH010000149.1:0-7739 GCA_036834745.1 Prolixibacteraceae bacterium | reverse complement strand
GTTAAAAAATGGGACATTGGAAAAGGATCGTTGCCCGATTTGTCGCTGGTAGTGCCGGAAAAGCAATTGAAAGAATTTGAGGAAATAATAAAATCAGACATAGCCGCTATTTTGCAAAATACACCCATTTTGAAAATCGATCCATCCATAAAAAATGGGTTCAGAATCGTTTCCAGCGAATCCGGCTATCAGGTTTCATTTTCCGACAGCGACATGGCCAATTTTTTTAAAGCATTTATGAAACCGAGAATCAGTAAGTTTCTTTTTGATGACTCACAAGATGATTGAATACCATTGCTTTATATCTGGCTTGCCTGAACTGTTTTTCGATTCGTTTGGCGGATCATTTGGATTGGGAACCTTCCTGGACGAGGCAGAATCGGTTTTGGAGCCTGCTCATTTTGATTGGGTCAACAGCTTGGTTATGGCTCGGAGGCATAAATCTGTTTTGATGAAATTGAATGGCGAAATGGTTGATGATATTCCGGTTCTGCCTTACTCTTTTAAATGGTTAGAACCGGATAATGAGGAATTTAAATTGCTGCCGGTTTATCTTCAGGAGTTTGCAGAAAAGTTCAGGAGGGGAAAAGACGTGATTACTCCGCATCAGTGGGAAATAATTCTAACTGAAGGATACTATGGTTTTTTGATTGCGACGGGAAATGGATTTCTGAATAGTTGGGCAAATTTCGATATGGATGTCAAAAACTATATTACGTCAAAAAAATGCCTGGACGATTTGCCACAAAAATATTTGCAGGTGGTGGCCGGCAATCTTTTCGCCCGAAGGCTTTTAGAGTTCAGTCCCGCCCATAAAGAAATACAGGTGGATTGGCCGCTTGCCGCAACCATCGACAAAATAATGGACAACCCGAATTTATTGGAACGTGAAAAGTCACTCGACCGTTTATCGTGGGATGAAATTGACAGACTGAACCTCTTTAATTATTTTACCATCGAGGTAATACTTGGTTACACGCTGAAACTGTTGATTCTTGAAAGATGGAAAAATATTCTACAGCCTGAAATGCGCGTCGAAGTGAGCAGAATTGCTGAAGAAAAGGTTACTGACCATTTTATGAAAAGTCCTCTTTGAAAATCGAAAATAATCGCTAACAGGTATGGATCAGGTAAAATATACATGCACGGGCGAAGTTGTCACCATTGTTTCGAACATGGTGGTTGTAAAAGCCAACGGGCCATTAAGTCAGAATGAAATCTGCTATTTTATTCACAATGGCAAACATTTGATGGGCGAGGTGATCAGGATTAGCGGCAACAATGCTTACACGCAGGTTTTTGAAAGTACCCGCGGATTCAAGGCCGGTATGGAAGTGCGGTTTACCGGGCAGATGCTTGAAGTTTACCTCGGACCGGGAATGTTGACCAAAAATTTCGATGGACTGCAAAACGACCTCAATAAAATGGAAGGCGTATTTCTTGAACGTGGAGCAAGAACATTTCCGCTGGATGAAGAAAAGGAATGGACATTTGAGCCATTGCTGAAGCCGGGTGCCGAAGTTGTTGCAGGAAGCTGGTTGGGCGAGGTTGATGAATACGGAACGCCCCATAAAATCATGGCACCTTTCAGAATGTCCGGAACCTACAAATTATCAAGCATTTTGCCTGCCGGAAAATACAAAATCAGCGATACGATTGCGGTACTTTCCGGTTCGAACGGCGAAGAACTGAAGGTGACAATGGTGCAGACCTGGCCGGTGAAAATTCCGATTACCTGCTACAAGGAAAAAATCCGCCCGTCCGTACTTTTTGAAACCGGAATCAGGGTAATCGATACCTTAAATCCTATTCTGGAAGGTGGAACAGGATTTATTCCGGGGCCTTTCGGAAGCGGAAAAACAGTACTTCAACATGCCCTGGGGAAACAGGCTGCAGCGGAAGTGGTGATTGTGGCTGCCTGTGGCGAAAGAGCCAACGAAGTGGTTGAATTGTTTACTGAATTTCCTGAACTTGACGATCCCCGAACCGGTAAAAAGTTGATTGAAAGAACCGTAATTGTTGCCAATACTTCGAATATGCCGGTGGCTGCCCGCGAAGCTTCGGTTTACACTGCCATGACCATTGCCGAATATTTCCGCGCCATGGGATTGCGAACGCTGCTTCTGGCCGATTCGACTTCGCGGTGGGCACAGGCGCTCAGGGAAATGTCCAACAGGCTCGAAGAACTTCCCGGTCCCGATGCATACCCAATGGATCTTTCGGCCATTATTTCAAATTATTATGCGCGGGCCGGTTACACGGTACTTCCAAATGGGCAGAAAGGTTCGGTTACATTTATCGGAACGGTTTCGCCTGCCGGAGGTAACTTGCTGGAACCGGTGACCGAAGCCACAAAAAAGGTGGCGCGCTGCTTTTTCGCACTTTCTCAGGAACGTGCCGACAGCAAAAGATACCCGGCCATCGATCCGCTCGACAGTTATTCGAAATACCTTGAATATCCTGAATTCGACGATTTCGCAAAAAAGAACATTGCTGAAAACTGGCTCGAAGAAGTTGAGTACATAAAAAATGCAATGGTCAGGGGGAGGGAGGTTTACGAACAGATCAATATTTTGGGCGACGATGGTGTGCCGGTAGATTACCACGTCATTTTCTGGAAATCGGAATTGATTGATTTTACAGTACTTCAGCAGGATGCATTTGACCCAATCGATGGCAATACTTCAATTCCCCGCCAGAAATATATGGTTGAAAAAGTAAATCAGATTTTAAGAACCCAATTTTTGTTCGACAACTTCGAAGAAGTCCGGGTATTCTTCAAAAAGGGGATCTACATTCTGAAACAAATGAATTATTCGGAATTTAACGGCGCCCAATTCCGTGGTTTTGAGCAGGAATTAGAGGGAATTATAAACGAAAAAGTAATGGCCTGATGGAAACAAAGTCATTTCAGAAAATCTATTGCCGGCTTACGAACATAACCAAGGCAACCTGCACTTTAAAAGCTGTCGATGTCAGTTACGAAGAAATGGCCTATGTTCAGGGCAGGGCGGCGCAGGTGGTGAAAATTTACGGCGATCAGGTTACATTGCAGGTTTTCTCCGGAACGGAAGGATTATCTACAGAAACCGAAGTTGTTTTTGCAGGATCGGCGCCAACACTCGAAATTGGCAACCATCTGGCAGGGCGTTTCTTTAATGCCTACGGAAAGCCAATCGATGGTTTACCGATCAGAGAAGCCAGGCCGGTAGAAGTGGGCGGCCCTTCGGTGAATCCGGTTCGCAGGCTTCAGCCCAACCAGCTGATTAATACCGGAATTGCAGGTATCGACCTGAACAATACCCTGGTTTCGGGACAGAAAATACCCTTTTTTGCCGACCCGGATCAGCCATACAATCAGGTACTTGCAATGATTGCCCTGCGTGCCAAAGTCGATAAAATTATCCTTGGCGGCATGGGGCTCACCTGGGACGATTACCTGTTTTTTAAACATTCGTTTGAACAAGGCTACGGGCAATCGAAAATAATCGGATTTATCAATACCACCGACGATTCGCCTGTTGAGCGATTGCTGATACCTGACATGGCGCTTACAGCCGCTGAATATTTTGCCTACGAAAAAAATGAAAAGGTGTTGGTTCTGCTCACAGATATGACGCTTTATGCCAATGCATTGAGCATCGTTTCGAACCGTATGGACCAGATTCCGTCGAAGGACAGTATGCCGGGTTCGTTGTATAGCGACCTTGCACGAATCTATGAAAAGGCGGTACAGTTTCCTGCCGGAGGAAATATTACCATTCTGGCAGTTACAACATTGTCGGGCGGCGACATTACCCATGCCATTCCTGATAACACAGGTTATATTACTGAAGGTCAGTTGTTTTTGCGGAAAGCTACTGAAATTGGAAAAGTTATTATTGACCCGTTCAGGAGCTTGTCGAGGTTGAAGCAGCTTGTGATCGGTACTTCAACACGTGCAGACCATCCGCAGGTGATGAACGCTGCCATAAGGATTTATGCAGATGCTGCCAACTCAAAAACCAAGCTCGAAAATGGTTTTGAACTTACCGATTACGATAACCGGGTACTGAAATTTGCCGATGATTATTCAAGAGAGATACTGGCAATTGACGTAAATCTTGAAATTGACCAAATGCTTGATAAGACCTGGAAACTGTTCATGATTTACCTGACAATTGACGAAGTTGGTATAAAGAAGGAATTTACTGACCTGTACTGGAAGAATTGAAATGAAACTGCATATCAAATATAATAAAACTGCCTTGCGCGAATTTCAGAAAAAGCTGCAAATCAGGGAACGGGCGCTTCCAACATTGAAAAATAAGGAGGCGGCTTTCAGGGCGATGGTCATTGAGGCAAAACGGGAGTTGCTCAAAGCCCGCGAATTTTATGGCAGTGTACTGAATAATATAAGTCCGTGGAACGCATTGTGGCAGGAGTACAATCAAAATCTGGCAGTCATAAAAAATGTTGATTCCAGGGAGGTTAAAATTGCCGGTTTGCGCATTCCCGAATTTGAAAAAATTGACTTCGAGGAGCCTGGTTTTAGCATTTTCAGCAATCCGTTTTGGTTCAATGAAGGGATTACGATTGTTGAAGAATTGATGGAGACCATTGTTCGCAGGGAATTTATGGAAAATAAATTGAGGTTGCTGGAGCAGGCGCGTAAAAAAGCTACCCAAAAAGTAAACCTGTACGAAAAAGTTCAAATTCCAGCTTTGAGTGAAGCGATCAAACAAATAAAACGATACCTCGAAGATGAGGAAAACCTTGCCAAAGCCGGTCAAAAGCTATTGAAAGTTAAACTTGAAAAAGCACAATTGTCATGATAAGCCCGATGGTACATTTTACATTTGCGGTTTTTTATGCCCAGTATGAAAAATTTCTGGAAGATATTCAGGAATTGGGAATCGTGCATGTAAAGGAGCGTGAAGTTGGCCCTTTGCAGAAAGAACTTTCTAAACTTCAGGATGATTATTATGCAGTTTCAACTGTATTGAAAGAAATGCTTAAGCGAAGAACTGAAATTCGTGTTTCAAAATCGACACTCTCATGGGAAAAGATACTGGAAGAATACAATTCATGCAAAAAAAATGTACTTGATTTAAGTAAGAAAAAGGAAGACCTTGAGTTACTGGAAGATCAGATCAGGCCCTGGGGCGAGTACTCATTAGATGCTATCGCCCGACTCAGAAAATCTGGAATTCAAATACATTTTTTCAAGGTTAAAGAAAAGGATTTTGATGAAAGTTGGCTGGAGAAATACCCACTTGAAATTGTAAGTAACTATAAATCTGAAATTTATTTCGTGTATTTTGGAGAGAAATCCCGGGATTTCCACAAAGCAGAAGAATTGGACTGCCCGACAATTGAATGGACGGCTGTTGGCAAATCACTGGCTGAACTGAAAAATAAAATCAGTCAGAATGAAGAGAAGTTAAATGCGCTGGCTGAATCCGGAACCTCTGTATTGAATAAAAAATCGCAGGAATTGGGCACGAGAATTAAATATTTAGAAGTGCTCAATGACCACACAGCTGCTATTGGCGAGGGTAAAGTGAAAGTACTTGAAGGCTGGGTTCCCGAATCGGAGCAACAACTTATAATCGACTATCTGGACTTAAACGGAATTCTATATACCAGTCATTATGCGACTTTAGATTCTCACCCTCCGGTAAAGCTGGCAAACAGTCAATTCGGATCATTATTTGAGCCCATCGGCAAACTATTTTCGTTGCCGGCATACAAAGAAATTGACCTGACAATTTATTTTGCCCCGTTTTTTCTGCTGTTCTTCGGATTTTGTCTTGGCGACGGTGGTTATGGAATTTTAATATTTCTGGCAGCAACATTCTATAAACGAAAGGCTTCCGTAAAACTTAAGCCATACCTTTCGCTGGCGCAGTATTTTGGACTGTCCACTTTGGTGATGGGAATTATATTTGGCAACTTTTTCGGTATCGAACTTGGTAAAGTCGCTTTTCTTTCACCCTTTAAATCCTATTTTCTCGACAGTAATAAAGTCTTTTACCTTTCGCTGATTTTAGGTGGAATTCAAATATTATTCGGCCTTTGTTTAAAAATAGCCAATCAAATTAAACAAAACGGTATTTTATATGGATTGGGAACCATTGGCTGGTTGATATTAATTTTAAATCTCCTGACTTTTGCCCTTTTAAAAAAAACAGGCACTCCGGCTTCAGCTGTAAGCAAACTTTTAGGCAACGGAATTTCAGTCATCTCGATACTTTTGATTCTATTTTTTACCGAACCAGGTGCAAAAATTCACCTTCGTTTTGCAAGTGGACTCTGGAGTATTTACAGCACTGTAACAGGTATATTTGGCGATATGTTGTCTTATATCAGGTTGTTTGCTCTCGGAATTTCAAGTTCAATACTTGGGTTGGTTGTCAATCAAATGGCCCTGTCGTTTCTGGGAATAAAAGTAATTGGGCCAATCCTTTTTCTCCTGGTTGCTGTTTTGGGGCATTTGGGAAACCTTGTTATTTCGTCGCTTGGCTCGTTTGTGCACCCTTTGCGTTTGACCCTGGTTGAGTTCTATAAAAATGCAGGGTTTTCCGGTGGTGGAAAAGAATACAATCCGTTTTCGAAAATCAAACCAATTAAATATTAAAACCATGGAACTACCTTATTTATTGGCCTATCTTGGCTTGGCGATTATGGTCATATTTTCAGGAATTGGCAGTGCAATTGGCGTTACCAAGGGAGGAAATGCCACTATTGGAGCTTTAAAAAAGAATGAAGAAGCATTTGGCAGTTATATGCTTTTGAGTGCGCTGCCCGGAACTCAGGGTTTGTACGGATTTGCTGGGTTTTTTATCATGAACAACCTGTTGGGTACCATTGAAACGGTAACTGTTGAGCATGGTTTTGCATTTCTATCTGCTGGCTTATCACTGGGAATTGTCGCGTATTATTCTGCAATACATCAGGGTTCCATTGTTGCAAATGGTATTGCCGGCATTGGTTCAGGATACGATGTTTTCGGTAAAACCATGATTTTGGCAGTTTTCCCTGAATTATACGCCATCATTGCATTTGCGGTAACATTTATAATCAGTACATCGCTGTAACCGAAAATCCATAAAGAAAAAACTGATTGTCGCTATAAAGTGCGCCTGTATTTCAATTCTTTTTTGATGCGTCAGGACAATTCTTTGTAAACATTTATATGATATTTACGTAATTAGTGATGTGTTTATAAAGAAAGTCTTGATTTTTCACTGGCAATTCCTGCCGGATCCGCATCAACCTAAATGAATCTGAATGAGTATAATTAAAAGTATTATAATTAAACGGAGAGAGTTTATCATACTTTTGTTTTTCATCCTTTTTGCTTATGGATGCTTTATACTTTTGTTTTTACGGAACTCCGCCCGTGATGAAGAGCAGTCGCGTATCCTGGCAATTTGCGAAACTGCCGAAGCTGAAATCAGCAATTGCCGGATAAATATGGATACGCTGATTGTCACAAAAGATACATTGTATATAAACAAGGCTTTAGATAATTTCAATCAGGCCAGGCAAAAAATACTTTCCATTTCTGATGAAATTAATACGGGAAAGAATTTTCAACGCGAATATCTTCAGAAACTGCCCGTCATAAAACAGGAACTTGACGGACTTGAATCAATGATTACTATTGCGATTTTAACCGATTCTGTTTCGGGTTATACCAGACTATACCAGGCATTTTCAAAATATGGCAATAGCATGGCAGAGTATAAATCCGA
>DAITNH010000148.1:0-12287 GCA_036834745.1 Prolixibacteraceae bacterium | reverse complement strand
AGCAGCTCCATAAACACATCCTCAATCGTGGGTGCAATGTCAAAAACCTCCAGATTTTCATGATTCTTTCTCATTAGGAAGTTTTCGAATTCTGTGGCTTCCACTTCGTCGTCTTTTCCGGTTACATGGAGATATTGTCCGAACGCATACGCCGAATCTGTTTTTTCGTCCGAACGCAAATCCAGAATCAGTCGGTGCATGTCGTTCGACCTGATCGCATATAGTTTTCGCGTGTAACCATCAACTAAATTTCGGGGCGTATCAATATCCAGAACCTTGCCTTTTTGCATCAGGGCTACCCGATTGCAAAGAGTTGCCTCGTCCATGTATGGTGTCGAAACCAGAATCGTAATTCCTTTCTGCTGAAGATTTTTCAGCATTTCCCAGAATTCCTTTCGCGAAACAGCATCAACTCCGGTGGTTGGTTCGTCGAGAATCAGGATTTCGGGTTTATGAATCAGTGCGCACGACAACGCCAGTTTTTGCTTCATCCCTCCTGAAAGTTTTCCGGCCAAACGTTTTTTAAACGGCTCAATCTGAACGTAAATATCCCGGATCAGCTCGTAATTTTCGGCAACTGTGGTTTTAAAAACGGTCGCAAAAAAGTTCAGGTTTTCTTCCACGGTCAAATCCTGATAAAGAGAAAATCGCCCCGGCATGTACCCCACCATGTTCCTGATTTTTTTATAGTCTTTGATGACATCGAAACCGTTCATGGTTGCCGTGCCTTCATCCTGAATGAGCAAGGTCATCAGAATGCGCATCAAAGTTGTTTTGCCTGCTCCATCCGGGCCAATCAGGCCGAACAGTTCGCCTTTCTGCACTTCCAACGAAATGTCGGTTATGGCCTGAACGTCCTTGTAGGATTTGCTTATATTTTGAATGCTGATAGCCTCCCCAGAAGCCTCCCCCAACCCCCTCCTCAAGAGGGGGCTTTCGGAACCGCTTATAATAATCTTGCTGGTCATTATTTACATCTTTGCTTATATGAATAAGCGACTTTTGGGTTACATCTAAAATCGCTAATCGTTAATCAATAATCGGCAATCATTCCAGTTGCGCCAGTTCCTCCCCTGCGGGGAGGTTAGGAGGGGCTTTTAAAAAACAACTTCCCCCGGCATCCCGATTTTCAGGCTCCCATCGTTGGGAACTACTATTTTTACGGCATACATAAGTTTTACGCGTTCTTCTTTCGTTTGAATGATCTTTGGCGTGAATTCCGATTCCGACGAAATCCAACTGATTTTTCCGGAGAGGGATTGCATTTCTTTGGCGCCGGAATCGATCAGTATTTTAACCTCGTTTCCTAATTTCACATTCGATAACTGTGCGCCCGAAACGTAAACTTTCAGTTCCAGATTCGACAAATCAGCCATTTTAAGAACCGGTTTGCCAGGAGTCGCCAGTTCACCGGTTTCCAGATAAGTTTCCAGAACAGTTCCTTTATTTGGGCTTTTTATCTGGCATTTGGTCAGCTGTTCGTTCAGTAAATCGAGCTGTCGTTTAACCACTTCCATTTCGCTGGCAATTAGCTGAAACTGTGTATTGGTAGCTGAAACCTGTTTGTCCAGTACATTCAGTTGTCCGTTTATATCGTCCATTTGCTGCTGGGTAGCAGCTTGGTCGGCAAACATTTTGGCAATACGTTGCTGCGTAGTTTGAACGTTTTTCTTTTGCTCTTTCAGCACATTGATTTGAGCAGTTACATTTTGCCTTTTTGTTTCGCTGGCTACCAATTGAGCTTCGGTTTGCAGTTTCTTCAGGATAATCTCTGTGGTGTCGATTTGGGCAATTAATTTGCCTGGTTCCAGTTGATCGCCTTGCCTCACTTCCATCGAAAGCAATTTTCCTGCAGTTTCCGAAGAAACAATGGTTTCGACCGCCTCAAAGTTTCCGAAGGCATCCGATTTTTTCTCGCCGTTTTTGCAGGCTCCAATTATCAGGAGCGACAGTGCAATGATTTGTAATTTCTTCATTGATATGTGTTTTGATTTACGATTTCTTCATTTACGATTTACAATTTGGCAGTGCCATTAACCATTGGCATTCGTCATTTACTCAAGATTCTAATATTCAAGACTCTAATTCCCTCATTGGTTTCCTCTGATGTTACCCAATTTAATCCGCGCTTCTTTGAGCTGGATTTTATGAGTTTCGAGCGTCAGTTTAGCGGTTGTTTCGGCATTCAAATCCTGAATGTAATCAGCCGTCGTAATGGCTCCGTTTTCAAGTTTCGACGCTGAGGTTTTGGTAATCCGTTCGCGAACCTGAATTAATTCTTGGTCGCTTTTCAGGAGTTGTGTGAGTTGGTTGATTTGTTTGTTTTGCTGGTCGGTTGCCAGATCAATGTTCCGGACAAAGTTTTCCTGCTTAGTCTGAACGATTTCCTGCTGTAATTTCAGCACTTGCCGCTGACGTGAAGTGTTTTTCCAATCCAGCACATTCCAGTTGAAACCCAGACCAACCAGGTAATAGGTATCAAATTCATTGTTCAGCATATTCAGTCCGGGTTTTCCATAACCGGCCTGTCCAAATCCAAAAAGTTTTGGATGACGCATTCGTTTCAGAATTTCAGAATTGGCATTTAACAGATCATTTTGTTTGGCAAAAAGATCCAGCTCGGGACGCATCAGTGGTTTGTCCAACAGAATTGGTTCGGCAGTCAAAGCCAGGTTTTGCATCTGATTGCTTTCTTTACCAGTCAGAATGGACAATGCAGACAGTACCGTTTCCCGATTACTCTTTAGTTCAAGAACCAGTTGATCGGTTTTAATCTGTTCTGCCAACAACTGATCGAGTTCGGAGGCCAAAACCATTCCGTTTTTAACAGCCGATTCCACAATTTTCTGCCGTTCACCCAGAGTTTCAGTTTTCTTTCCCAGAATTTTCAGGTTTTCCTGAATTAGGAAAGAAGTGAAATAAAACTGATTGACTTTTTCTTTGACTTGGTACAATTCAACTTCTATCTGTGACTGATTGCCCGCATTTTCGGTTTCGTTGATCAATTCTTTTGCCTTGCTTAATCCGCCATCCCAAATAGTTTGTTTCAGGTCGAGGTAAATTTTGTACTGATCTTTATCTACAGTCGGGATATTCATGTTTGGAATTGAGATTCCAATTTTAGTTACATCCGATTGGTAAGTCGCTTGTCCGTTCAAGGTAAGCTGCGGTAAAAAAGATGTCGAATTGTTTTCGTTCTTTAGTTCAAGGATCTGCTGATATAATCCTGATTGTTTTAAAACCGGATGGTTTTCGCGTGCCCATGTTTGGCATTGTTCCAAAGTCACTACTTCCTGCGCCATCAGCAGATGAACAGGCAGTAGTAAAGCCAGAAGAAAGAGTTTAATTGTCTTCATTTATACTGTTTTAATTTTTAATTACTATGGCATCGATCACGAACTTTTTAATTACCTCTGCCCGTTCAGCATAAAATGCTTCGAGTGCTTTCGGGTCATCTTTGAAAACTACAAAACTTAAAATTGGTCTTGCCGCAAATGGGAAAATGCACATGGATATAATATTGACTGCCAAATGTTTGGGTGGCATTTGAATGATTTCTCCACGATCCATGGCTAATTGAATGGGATCAAAGATAGCTTGCGGATTTAAGCCAAATTTGACGACTATTTTGAAGAGTCCCGATGGGTCGCGGTTCAGTTCTTTCATTATGAACCCGGGAATAAAGGGATGTTTAATCAGCAAATTGAGGTAGGCATCGATTACCTGTTCAATTTTGGTTACGATTGGTTCGTCGGATTGCACAATCCGGGTGAGTTTTGGGAAAGCAAATTTGATGATTTCGGCAAAAATAGCTTCGAACAATCGTTCTTTCGATCTGAAATAGTAGTGCAACAAAGCTTTATTTATTCCGGCCTCGTCGGCAATTTCCTGCATTCGGGCTCCGTCCATTCCTTTGGCAACAAATACATTCTTTGCTGCTTCCAGTATTTTATCTTCGGTACTGTCTTTTTTTGTTTCCATTATCCCGATAGTTTAACTGCTTGGTTAAATCATGTGGTCAAAAGTAAAATTTTAAAATGTATCTGCCAAATTATTTGACCAAAAAATTTAACCAGATGGTTAAATTTTGTTTATAATTATAGATGTATTGAGTTTTTAACTATTCTTAAGTTGGACTAATTTAGGATTGGAAAAGCAACTAATCTCTTAAACATCTAACCGATAATCCAGTCTCTTTTGTGGTTTCCCAAGTGTTAATTTGTGATTGCATAAATTGACTATTGGTTGCTGAAAAGCCATTATCAGAAGAACTCCACCATTGCCCGTAATATCCGATTTGGTTGAACTCTCCAGGTAAACCAGAATTCGGTCCAATACGACTTCCCCCGGGAAGTGCGGTAAAACCTGTCTCATTGGTAGCATTTCTATTAAAATCATTCCAATGGGAACTACCAGGTTCCTGAAGTTTATATGATACCCACGAATAGTTGCCCAAAAAGTCAACTAGAATTTTCCATTCAGCGTCGGATGGAACATGCCAACCTTTGGGTGCTAGTTTGCCAGTATTGACTGAATACCAGTTATATAATGCTCCATAGGGATTTTTGTAGGTGGAGTCATTTTGGTTCCAGCAGTACCCGGGAGTTTTAAGATTTGACCAGGCACTATTACTGGTTACATTTGGAATGCTTGTACCATCATTAAATTTGGTCACTCTAAGATTTTCTACCATCCAAACTTGATTGCCAATAGTAATGGTGTGGTAAACGTTACCATCAATATCAGTTACTGTACCGGTTTGACTAACCGGTTTTGTTGTAAAAGTAATTTGATTGCCATAACCAGTTCCAGCACTATTGGTAGCGTAAGATCTAATGTAATAAGTGGTGTTGGCAGACAACCCTGTTAAATATGAGCTATAGACATCTGTACCTGCTCCATCAGAGGTTTTACTATTTGCTGTGGTTGGGTTCTCTTTTATATCCCAGCAAATGCCACGTGCAATTATATTGGCATATCCATTAAAAATTATAGTTCCTCCAGTGTTTGCCGAGGTTTGGGTAATTGCGGTAATTTCATTTGTGGTAACCGTTGGCAGGGTTGCCTTTTCGCCGGTGGTAAACGATAACTCATTACCATAAGCTGTACCAACACTGTTAGTAGCAAAAGCCCTGATGAAATAAGTTGTGTTGGGAGCCAAGCCTTCTAAATATAAGCCATAATCTCCATTACCCGCACCTGAGGTATTTATACTGTTGGCTGTGGTAGGGTTCCCGGTAGTATTCCAGCATGCACCACGCATGATTACTTCAGCTCCTCCATCGTTGGCCACATTTCCTATACAAAGCGCCGAAGTTGTTGTTATGTTACTCACAATGGTAGTGGTCAAGGTAGGAATAACTGCACATGATGCAGATAAATTATCCTTCACACAACGCACCGAATATCCAAAATTCTGATATTCATTTTTTCTGAAAATATTGTTACCATCATCCAGACCCATGTACCAGGCGTTTGTAGAATTAGTTATAAAATTAGTTTCAGTAGAACTCCACCAGAAACTTGAGAAGCTAAAGACTTGGAAAAATCCATTACCCATGCGAAGGCCACCAGGAACAGCAGTAAAACCAGTTTCATTAGTACCCTCTAAAGTGTTAACCGTCCAATGGATGAACCCACTTTCTTTAAGTTTGCCTCCATACACTCCACCTCCTAAATAGTTAATCAACGTAGCCCATTCAGCATCGCTTGGAACATGCCAACCAGCTGGGGCAAGTTTTTCTGTATTTACAGTGTGCCAATTGTATAAAGCACCATAAGGGTTTTTATAAGAAGCATTGTTATTGTACCAACAATATTCACCGGAAGTAGAGACTCTCCAAGTTTCATTATCAGTCACATTTGGAATGATGGTGCCATCGTTGTATTTTGTGGATTTCAGGTTTTCAGCCATCCAAACCTGAGTACCTATGGTGACTGTATGATAAACATTGCCATCGCTATCCAAAACGGTCTCAGGCTCTCCTTCATTTTTTGTTTTGAAGGTTTCTTCGTTACCATAGACTATTCCTTCACTGTTGGCAGCATAGGCTCTTACATAATAGGTTGTATTGGCAGCTAACCCATTTAAGTAAGACGAAAAGCTTCCGGATCCTGTACAATCAGATGTTTTACTTCCTGCAACAGTTGGATTTTGGTTGGTACCCCAGCAGACTCCACGTGCTGTAATGATTGCACCTCCATCATCGGTAACATTCCCTCCAAGGGTTGCCGTTGTTTGAGCAATTGATGAAACATTTAATGTATTTATGGTTGGCGGAACCAAATTGGTTTTAAAGCTGACTTCGTTTCCATAACTGGTACCTGCACTATTCTTAGCGTAAGCACGGACAAAATAGTTTCTATTCCCGGACAATCCGGTTATCGTATTCTTGAAAGTACCTGTTCCGTTGCCCATTATTACCTTTGAGCCGGCAGTGGTTGGTTTTTGTGAAAGACTGTAACAGACGCCTCGCTCAGAAATTGCTGCACCTCCATTGCTAATGACATTTCCACCCATCAAAGCCGAATTATTTGTAATTTCTGCTACAAATGATGTTGAGACTTCAGGAACTGTAAATACAATTTTTGCAGTATCTGAATATATCGGGAAACAAGTTCCTTCAGTAATAACTGCACGGTACATTGCCTCAAAATCAGGTTTTACTTTTAGGATATTGGTATTTTTACCCTCCAAATTAATCCAGTTTGCATTATCAAGCGATTTCTGCCACTGGATATTTCCCCTGAACTGCCCTGCCTGAAGGGTAACTGAATCCTGTGTGATGGGAATTGGACCGGTACGGGTATATAGAGTTTGGGCAAAAAGAGGGCTGGTTGCAAATAACATCAAAATAGACAGTATATGTTTCATGTTGGGTTGTTAATTTACAATGATTTGACGGCTTAAGGATTTTGAGCCATATGTGATCCGGAGGTAATAAACACCATTCGCCAATGACATTTTGCCAAAAGGAATTCTTTGGATTCCTGAAGGATGATTAAAAGAATGTTTGACAACGGATTCTCCGTTTGAGGTAAAAAGTTCCAGATCAAAAACTACCGATCGATCAGATTCCAATTCGACAGTGAACATTCCGTTATTTGGGTTTGGGAAAATCTTAAAGGTGAAATCAGCAGTTTTTATGATGGATACATCTGTTTTTATAGCATTGTAAGTCGTTGATAAATTGCTACACCCGGAGCCTAAAATTACTCCAACTTTGTAATTTCCGGAGCTTGCGACTACCAGTTTTTGTTTATTCTCGCCCTGCAATTCAACTCCATCCTTGAACCATTGGTTCCCAATTGATGAAGAAGACAGCAAGGTGTCGCCGTTTTGTGTAATTAAGGGAATATCCGGGACTAAGTAATTCTGGTGAATTGCTAAAGTAACTTTTTGGGCAGTAGCAGCTAAGCATATGAGACTGAGCAGTAGTGCAATTAGATGTTTCTTCATTTCTTTTGAATAAAAAGTAAATGTAAACTCGTTAGAAAAATAGGTTAATAATAAGTAAGGTAAAGGTAAATGAATTATTGTTAAAATTATAGAAGATGTTGTATCTAATAAGTAAACGTGGAGATTTCAAAAATGCTGCTAAAAACATTACCAGCTAAAACCCATTGTTCTTAACCGAAAAATGGTAAATTTGATCTGGTGTCAGTTTTAGGACTGACACTGAATGTTCAGTTTATCTTAAGCGTTCAGAATTAGAATAATAACCAAAAAAAATTATTGTTATGGCAAAAGGAGTAGATACCCGAAAAAACGAAAAAAAGGAGCCTACCAAAACTTTAAAAGAAAAAAGGCTTGAGAAAAAAACTAAAAAAGACAAGAAATAGAATCTGTTTTGCTTTTATTTTTCTCGTTTATTTTTCGTTCAGCAAAGAGCCGGAGCTAAATCCAGCTCTTTGTTTTTTTCAGGAAACCCACAATATTTTAAGAATAAATTTTTAAAATTAATGGTTATCTTTCAACTCCAATTCATAAACTAAAAAACCAAAAAACATCATGAATAAAATTTCAATAAAAACTGTTCTTTTCCTTGTGGCTGTTGCTTTTATAATGTCATGCACCGCACCAAAACCCAAAAATGAAGGCTGGATTCAACTGTTTAACGGAAAGGATTTAAGCGACTGGAACATCAAAATCACAGGATTTCCTTTGAATGAGAATTTTGGTAATACCTTCAGGGTGGAGGATAGCCTGCTAAAAGTGAGGTACGATCAGTATGATAAATTTGATGGGCATTTTGGGCATATATTTTATAAAACTCAATACTCACATTATAAAATTCGTGTCGAGTACCGATTTGTTGGCGAGCAGGCCCCCGAAGGCGCGGGTTGGGCATTGCGAAACAGCGGAATCATGATTCACGGTCAAGGTGTTGAAAGTATGGAACTGAACCAGGATTTTCCGGTTTCCATTGAAGTTCAGCTTTTGGGCGGTAACGGAACCGATGAGCGTTCAACCCTCAATTTATGCACGCCCGGCACCAATGTGGTTTTAAATGATTCACTTTGGACACAGCATTGCACCAATTCAACATCAAAAACTTACCATGGCGACCAGTGGGTAACTGTTGAGGTTGAAGTTTGCGGCGACTCTATCATCCGTCACCTCATCGACGGACAAACAGTTATGGAATATACAAAGCCTCAGCTCGACGAACGTGATCCGAATTATCTCAAATTACTTCCGGCTGACGGCAATAAACTACTTAAAAAAGGAACTATTTCACTTCAGGCCGAAAGTCATCCTGTTGATTTCAGGAAAGTTGAATTGCTGAATATGGGAGACGACTGTGACTAAATATTTTTCGTAAATTGCAGTTACTTGAAACAAAAGGAAACCATGGAAAGATACATTTGGTCGAAAGGAATTTTTAAGAATCAACTTGAAATCACTCATGGATCAAATCATATTGGTTCGATTGTATGGGAAAGTCTTATTGGTTCGAAAGCCCATGGAACGATCAGGGGACGACGGTTTATTCTGAGCCGTGAGTTCTTCCTTTCCAAACTGGAGATTTATGATGGAAACACACAGGAACTTCTGGGGACCATTATGGTGAATCTTTTTAATCCGAAAAGCGATATTATAATTAATGGGAAGCGGTTTGAGCTTGAAGTGAAAAATTTCTGGCAATCGCGCTGGTCATGGAAATTCAATGGTGACGAGCTGATTACCTACCAAAGCAACGAGTTATTGTCGAAAGACAAGGGCACCATCGAAGTTTATACTGCATGTACCGAAGAAATTGAAATACTTTTGCTTCTGGGACTGTTTGTACGCAATCAATTCATTTTATTTATGTTGCTGATTTTATTAGTGGTTATTCTGATTATCTTCTGATCTTTGGGTGACGAAGTAACAGCAACTTTGAAATAGTCTAAATAATAGATTAAATTTGCGCTGCATAAAAAATGACTGTTCAACGCATAATCATCAATTAAGGAAAAAACGAATGAAACGAGATAAAATAGTGATTGGTATTTCACAGGGCGATATCAACGGGATTGGTTACGAAGTGATAATAAAAACATTGATGGAACCACGTATCCTTGAAATGTGTATCCCGATTGTTTACGGATCACCCAAAGTGGCCGCTTACCATAAAAAAGCCTTGAATATCGAGACCTTCAACTTCAACCATATCAGGACTGCCAGCGAGGCTGATTCCAGAAAAGCCAACATCATCAATTGCATCGACGACAACATTCGTGTTGAACTTGGCAAATCGAGCGAGATGGCCGGCGAAGCCTCTTATATGGCTTTGGAAAAAGCGGTTGAAGATCTGAAAAACGGAGATATTGATGCCCTGATTACCGGTCCAATCAATAAAGACAATATTCAGTCGGATAAATTTAATTTTCCGGGGCATACCGAATATTTGGCAGAGCGTTTCAATGCCCGTGATTATGTGATGCTCATGGTAAGCGAATCGATGAAAATTGGAGTAGTGGTTGGTCACGTTCCGATTTCCGAAGTTTCATCGAAAATTACCAAGGGAGCGATTCTGAATAAGTTGCGTATCATCAACCAATCGCTCGAAAGAGATTTTTTTATTAAACGGCCACGAATTGCAGTACTCGGGCTGAATCCACATGCCGGGGACAATGGTTTACTCGGAAAAGAAGAAATTGACATCATTATTCCAGCCATTCAAAGAGCCAAAGACGAAGGCATTATTGCAATTGGACCGTATCCGGCCGATGGTTTTTTCGGATCAGGCGATTTTGTGAAATTTGATGCCATTTTGGCGATGTACCACGATCAGGGTTTGATTCCGTTTAAAATGGCTTCGTTCGAACGAGGCGTAAACTATACCGCCGGACTGCCGATTATCCGCACTTCTCCGGCACACGGCACGGCTTTCAACATTGCAGGTGAAGACAAAGCATCGCCTGATTCGTTTCGCGAAGCGCTGTACCTTGCAATTGACATTTTCAAGAATAGGGAACGTTACAAGGAAATTACAAAAAATCCATTGAAGAAATATGAAATCAATCAGGGTCAGGTTGATGAGTCGGTTGATTTTGAGGCGATTGAAGAAGGAATTTAATACCTGATTATTGTATGTTCGAATATATCAAGGGTGCCGTTGCCACGCTGAAACCATCACATATTATACTTGAAGCCAATTCTGTAGGCTACTTTATACATATTTCGCTCAATACCTATACCCAGCTTCACGGAAACGAAACCACAAAGTTGTTTATTCATCAGGTAATTCGCGAAGATGCGCATGTGCTGTATGGTTTTTCTACTGAAACCGAACGCGAACTTTTCAGGATGCTTATTTCAGTTAGCGGTATCGGATCGAATACTGCGATCATGATGTTTTCGTCTCTTTCTCCCGATGAAATCAGAAATGCCATCCTTACCGAAAATGTCAATTTGTTGAAGAGTATCAAGGGCATTGGAATCAAAACCGCCCAACGTGTGATTATCGATTTAAAGGATAAAGTCGGAAAGTCGCCTGCCAGCGAACAAATTGTAGCTTCGGCAGACAATACATTGCGAAACGAAGCGTTATCTGCTTTAATAATGCTGGGATTTGCGAAAAAACCGGTTGAAAAAGAACTGGATAAAATTTTGGCCGCAAATCCAAAACAGTCAGTTGAAAGTGTGATAAAACAAGCCTTGAAAAGCCTTTAATCAGAAAAAAAAAGTTTTCGGAATTGAAAAAGTACTGTAGAAACATACTTCTAATATTCATTGTATATTTTGTTTATGCTTTTGGCGGAAACCCCACGGAATCAAGAACAACAATCAGAAATTACAATGCATTTACTTTTCTTGACATTCAGGCTGACACGGTCAGGATTGATACCACCGGCGTATTGCCTTATCAGTTCAAAGATGAACCTGCTTTTGCATTTCCCGATAAAAAAGACAGTGCCAAGCTGTTCCTGAAACGCCCGTCGAATATTCGTACTGAAATAGAATACGACCCGGTTACCGGCGAGTATATTTTTACTGAAAAGATTGGCGACCTAAATTTCAGGCTGCCAAAAACAATGTCAAGAAAGGAATTTCAGAAATACGATTTTGAACAGTCTGTTCAGAATTACTGGCGCAACCAGACAAAGATTACAAGTATTCAAGACAAAGGTGGTTTAATTCCTCGGCTCACCATTGGCGGTGAAACATTCAGCAAAATTTTCGGAAGCAATACCATCGACATTCGTCCGCAGGGATATGTGGAAGTTAGCTTTGGCTATCAGATGAATGCCACCGAAAACCCTTCTATTCCTGAACGTCTGCGCAAAGTTCCAACCTTCGATTTCGACCAGAAAATACAGATGAACGTGATGGGTAAAATAGGTGACCGTATGGAAATGCGGGTCAACTATAATACTGAAGCCACTTTCGACTACGAAAACAAAATGAACCTCGGCTATACCGGCGACGAGGATCAGATCATTAAAAAAATTGAAGCGGGTAATGTTTCATTGCCGCTAAACGGATCGCTCATAACCGGTGGATCCAACCTTTTCGGGGTAAAAACTGAAATGCAGTTCGGAAAATTAAACCTTACAACCATTTTTTCCCAGCACAAGGGCGAAACGCAGGTGGTTGATTCTGAAGGCGGCGCCCAGAAGAAAACATTTGAAATTGCAGCTTCCGATTACGATGCCAACCGTCACTTTTTCCTTGCGCAATATTTCCGCGACAGTTACAACAGTGCGCTTCAAACCTTGCCAATTGTGCGGTCGTCGGTTACCATCAATAAAATTGAAGTTTGGGTAACAAACAAATCAAGCAATTTTACTGAAGCCCG
>DAITNH010000147.1:9099-12368 GCA_036834745.1 Prolixibacteraceae bacterium | reverse complement strand
AATATCGAAAACCTGCTGAGTTTGCAGGATCGGCATCTGTTAGCCTTTTGGGCGGTTCGCTGCAACTGGAAGATTTGAGCAAAAATGGAAAGTTTTCGCACATTACCGGAATTCGCTATAAAACAAACCGATACTTGTTGGGTACGCTCGATGAAAAAGGAGAATACAATCCGCGTTTCATCGATGCCCAAACTTATCTGACATTCAAATTCAGTAAAGCATTCGATGTCTCATTCTTGGGTAATCTGGCTCAAAATCAATACAATTTCGTTCCGCAAACGCGTAAAACAAGTTTCGGTACATGGAACCAGGCTTACAATGCAACGATTTATTTCGAAGGTCAGGAAGTAGATCGATTTGCTACATCCACAGGAGCGCTGGTCGCAAATTACCATCCGGGCGACCGCCTGAACATGAAATTCATCGCTTCGGCCTTTCATTCCAAGGAAGAAGAAACGTACGATATCCTTGGGCAATATTACCTGAATGAACTGGAGCGCAATCTGGGATCTGATAATCTGGGCGACAGTGTTTTGAATATTGGAGTCGGTACTTTCTTGAACCATGCACGCAATTATTTGGATGCCACCGTTTACAGCTTCGAGCACAAAGGTGCATACAACTCGGAAAACCATTTGCTGAATTGGGGAATCAAAGCTCAGATTGAAAAGATCAACGACCGGATGAACGAATGGGTTTTGCGCGATTCAACCGGATATTCGTTACCTCAGGATGAGTATGATCCGGGCACCCCATACGATCCGGAGGCAATAGAGAAGGTCGCTCTTTACAGCACAACCAACACCGATTATAGTATGAGTTCCACTCGTTTGACGGCATACCTTCAGGATACGTATCAAATACCAATCAACAAAGGAGCGTTGTATGCAACTGGCGGTATTCGCGCTCAGTACTGGACCTTTTCTGATGAATTTTTGCTGAGCCCTCGCGGTACTTTTCGCTATTTTCCCGATTGGGAGTCCAATTTTGTGTTTCATCTTTCCGGAGGAGTTTATACCCAGCCTGCATTTTACAAAGAGTTGAAAGACCGCAACGGAATTATTTACCCAAATACCAAAGCACAACGGTCAACTCAGGTGCTTTTTGGTACCGATTATATTTTTCGCGCGTGGGACCGGCCTTTTAAATTCAGTACGGAAGCCTATTTTAAAGTAATGAAGAACCTCACTCCCTATCAGATTGACAATGTTCGCATCAGGTATTTGCCCAATCAGACAGCAAATGGCTATGCAACAGGTTTGGATATGAAAGTAAACGGCGAATTTGTCAGTGGAATTGAATCGTGGGCCAGCCTTTCAATTATGCAAACTGAAGAGGATGTGCTGAACGATGGCCACGGTTACATTCCTCGCCCAACCGACCAGCGTTTCAATTTCAGCGTGTTTTTTCAGGATTATTTTCCCGGAAACCCGACCTGGAAAATGCACCTGACCGCTTTTTACGGTTCACGGCTTCCAACTGGTCCGCCCAATTCTGAGCGCTACATGGATCAATTCCGCATTCCTCCTTACCGGCGAATCGATCTCGGATTTTCAAAAGTGCTGATCAATCAGGATCATAAAAAATACAAGTACAAAGCACTTGATCAGATTAAAGACATGTGGCTAAGTCTTGAAGTGTTCAACTTGCTGGGCATCAACAATACGATTTCGTATTTGTGGGTTGCCAACAATTCGGGCGATATGTTCGGTGTACCGAATTACCTCACCAAAAGGAAATTAAATTTGAAACTGACGGTGAAATTCTAAGAAATGAAACTAAAAATCTATCAGGCCGATGCTTTTGCTTCCGAACTGTTTAAAGGAAATCCGGCTGCGGTGGTGCCATTGACAGAATGGCTACCGGATCAAATCATGCAACAAATTGCTGCCGAAAACAACTTCTCGGAAACCGCTTTTTTTATTCCTGAAGGCGATCATTTTCACATTCGCTGGTTCACGCCCAAAGCTGAAGTGAACCTTTGCGGACATGCAACACTGGCAACGGCTCATATTTTATATAATGAATTGAACTTTGCGGGAACGCACATTGATTTTAACAGCCTAAGCGGAATGCTGACAGTCGGAAAAGTTGAAGATTTACTTCAGCTAGATTTTCCTGCTGATTTTGTTCAACCTGTTGATTCCAACCCTGTATTTGCTGAAGCGTTTGGAATTCAGACTTTAGCAACTTTTAAGGGAAGAACCGATTATTTGTTACTCTTTGATTCAGAAGAAACGATCCGAAACCTGAACCCAAATTTTCATTTGCTCAAACAAACAGATGCACGGGGAATAATCGTCACAGCAAAAGGCCAGGAAGTAGATTTTGTAAGCCGGTTTTTTGCACCCGTAGTGGGTGTAAATGAAGATCCTGTGACCGGTTCAGCACATACAACTTTGATTCCGTTTTGGGCAAAACGACTAAACAAAACCGAATTGACCGCACTCCAACTTTCAGAAAGAGGCGGCCAGCTTTGGTGCAAACTTGATGGGGAGCGGGTTTTGATTTCCGGTAAAGCAGTGACTTATTTAAGAGGCGAGATTGAGGTTTGAATCATTATTGATCAACCAAATAGAGGAACTTATTACCTCAATCTTCCAGGGAAAATTCTTAGATTTACATACTCAAACTTAAAAAGATGACTACTCTTCAATTAAAAAGGTTACTTATCAATCGTATCAATGAAATTGATGATATTGCATTTTTAAATGAAATAAAAAGTATTCTTGACTCTAAATCCAAACAACAGATACTTAAATTAACTCAGGAGCAACGCCTGGAAATTTATGAATCAAAAAAAGAGATTGAGAAAGGTTATTATATCGAGCAATCCGAACTTGATAAGGAAGTTGAAAGATGGGCAAACGAAAAATAATCTGGTCTCACAGGGCAAGAATCAGGCTTTTTCAAATTCTCGAATTTTATGCCGAACGAAATAGGAGCAAAGCATATTCACTGAAATTGAACAAAGAAATCAATAAACAATTATCTCATATTCAAAAACAACCAGAGATTGGCGTTAAATCAGAAATCGAATCTGTTCGTGGATTGGTTTTTGAAAACTTTATTATTTTTTATGAGATAGAACACAATCAAATAATTGTCCACACCATTTGGGATAGTCGTCAAAACCCGAAAGACCTGAATATTATTAATCGTTGAAAGTTATATCAACCTTGATTTCTTATTTGAGGTGCTTGATTGAGGTTTGAAGTTTTAAGGGCTAAAACCCAATGATAGCATTACTTTCAATTCCGTCACATGAA
>DAITNH010000147.1:1993-8999 GCA_036834745.1 Prolixibacteraceae bacterium | reverse complement strand
AACATGCAAAACGAAAAATATACCAACGAACTGATTCACGAAACATCGCCGTATTTGCTGCAACATGCACACAATCCGGTGAACTGGCAGCCGTGGGGCGAAAAAGCGCTGAATCAGGCAAAATCGGAAAATAAACTTTTACTTATCAGCATTGGCTATTCGGCTTGCCACTGGTGTCATGTGATGGAGCACGAATCGTTTGAAGATGCCGAAGTTGCCCGTGTGATGAACCAACATTTTGTGTGTATTAAAATCGATCGGGAAGAGCGACCGGACATCGATCACATATACATGACCGCTGTGCAGCTTTTAACCGGGCGCGGAGGCTGGCCGCTCAACTGCATTGCTCTGCCCGATGGACGCCCGATCTGGGGAGGAACGTATTTCCCGAAAGACAGTTGGGTGGAAGCTTTGAATGCTGTCTCCGTTTTTTATGCTGAAAATCCCGAAAAAACTGAAGAATATGCAGCAAAAATGCATCGTGGAATCGAGCAAAATTCTCTGACCTCTGTTTCAAACAGTCAAACGAATTCAGATCCATTGTTACTGCCAGCGCTTCTTTCAAAATGGGGCAATCAATTCGATACCAAAAATGGCGGTACCAAAGGCGCTCCCAAGTTTATGCTTCCAAACAACTGGCAGTTTCTGCTTCGTGCAGGCTATCAATTTCAGGATAAAAGGATTTCTGATCAGGTAAAACTCACACTTCAGAAAATGGCATTTGGTGGATTGTACGATCAGATTGGTGGCGGTTTTGCCCGTTATTCGACCGACGAAATATGGAAAGTTCCGCACTTCGAAAAAATGCTGTACGACAATGCGCAATTACTCGGATTGTATGCAAATGCTTTCAAAGCTGATTCGAATTCAATATATAGACAAGTAATTGAGGAAACGGTGGAATTTTTGAAACGCGAACTGCTTTCACCTGAAAATGGATTTTATTCGGCGCTCGATGCCGACAGTGAAGGCGAAGAAGGGAAATTCTATGTATGGACGAAATCGGAATTGAAGCAGATTTTAGGTGTTGACTTTGCTCTTTTCAGTGATTATTACAATGTCAATTCGCTGGGATTTTGGGAGCACAATCAATACATTCTGATGCGGACTGAAGAAAATGAATCGTTTGCCACCAGCCATCAACTTCAGGAAGAAGAGCTGGAAACCAAACTGAAGAATTGGAAATCGCTGCTGCTTGCCGAACAGGAAAAAAGAATTCACCCCGGACTCGACGATAAGATTTTAGCTTCGTGGAATGCAATGACCATCACTGGTTTGCTCGGTTGCTACAATGCATTGGGGCAGGACGAATACCTTCAATTGGCTTTGGGAAATGCAATGTTCCTGAAATCAAAAATCATTGGTGATGACGGTCGTCTGCTTCATTCGTACAAAAACAATCAGGCAAAAATCAATGGATTTCTCGAAGATTACGCTTTTGTAATAGAAGCATTTATCGCCATTTTTGAATGCACCGGTGAGAAAAGCTGGCTCGATGAGGCTGCCCGTTTGACCAAAATTACACTGACAGAATTCTTCGATAATGAAAAGAATATCTTTAGTTTCACGTCCATTGATCAAAAGGATTTGATTACACGCACTTATGAAATTCACGACAATGTGATTCCTTCGTCAAATTCGGTGATGGCGAAGAATTTATTCCGGCTTTCGTATTTGCTTGATCGGCCTGAATACCTGAAAACTTCCTGCGAAATGCTTGATTTGGTCAGTGGCAATATGGCCGATTATCCTTCAGGTTACAGCAATTGGTCGCAACTGATGCTTGATATGACCGGAACTCATTTTGAGGTTGCAGTTACAGGTCCGAATGCATTCACTTTGTTGAACGAACTTCAGAAAAATTATTTGTCTCAGGTTGTTTTTTGTGCCGGAACTTCAGAAAATGATTTGCCTTTATTGGCAAACAGATTCGTTGCAGGTAAAACACTGATTTACATTTGCCAGGACAGTAGCTGCCAACTTCCGGTTCAAACGGTGGAAGAAGCGCTTGCATTAATCAGGGAAAAATAGTGATCAGTATTCAGTCTCAGTAAACAAAAGTCATTTATGGTCATTTGTTTCACGTCATTTGTTGTTTAAAAAGCATTTGATATATCATCAGTTAAACAACGAATGACTATAAATGACGACTTAATGACAAATAATAACTTAAAGTATGAATCGCAAACTCATTCTTTACATCGCCATGAGCCTGGACGGTTTTATTGCAAAACCGGATGGCGACATCAGCTTTTTATCGCTTGTTGAACAGGAAGGTGAAGATTACGGTTATTCTGAATTTATAGAATCGGTTGATACTGTAATTCTGGGACGCAAAACTTACGATAAAATCATTTCAATGGGATTTGATTTGCCTTATGGCGATCGGAAAGTGTTTGTTTTAACCCGCACACCAAAGCCTGATTCAGGCAATATTCAATTCTACTCCGGAAGTTTACCTGATTTGATTTCAACCCTTAAAAACCAGGAAGGCAAGCATATTTATTGCGATGGCGGAGCAGAAACCGTTCATCAGTTGCTTCAGGAGGATTTGATCGACGAACTGATCATTTCAATTATTCCGGTTTTTCTGGGTGATGGAATCCGCTTATTCGAATCCGCTTTTTCAGAGAAAAGACTGCAATTGGTAAAATCCACTGCATTCGAAAAAGGGCTGGTACAACTTCATTATTATTTTCAAAGTCATTAGTTAATTCCACGCATTTCGTTATTTTGCGCGCCAAATTAAATATCATTACAGTTACTGTGAAACTAAATTTCTTCCTGATTCTTTTCCTGTTCACGATTAATACTTTCGGACAGACCGATAAGCAACAGCTTGAACGGGCTTTGTTCAATCTTCCTAATGTTTCGTTTTCTGATGTTAGCAAACCGGGTGATTCTTTTCTAACCTACGATTTATTCGTGAAACAACCACTCGATCCAGCATCCGGAGAAAGGATATTTTAACCAATGGGTGCAGTTGCGGCACAAAGTATTCGATAATCCAGTTGTTATAAAGACTCATGGGTAAAACTAATGATTCAGCATTTTATGTTCTCATGCTTTTATCGTAGTTTTGGGCAAAACAGTACAATTTGTTCCTGAAAAAAAAATGCTTTTGAAACCTCGGATCAGCCATATTTCAGCCTTGCAGATATTTCAGCTTTTGCGGTTTTCAACCTTAATGCTTATCGGCGTCGTCTTTGCAAAGTCAGGGCTTTCAACTGCTGAAATCGGACAATACGAAACATTTTTACTGATAGCCGGAGCAATCAGTTTTTTCTGGTTAAACGGTTTGATCCAGGGATTTCTGCCACTGATATCCAGAGAAACAATCTCGCGAAAATCCCCGGTTTTATTCAATGTATTTTATCTGATTACAGGTCTGTCGGTTTTGTCAGGCATATTTTTACTCGTTTTCGAACATTCAATTTCAGGCTTTTTGCTGAAAAAATCTTCCATCCCCTATTTAAATTACCTGCTCATTTATCTTCTGATTTCCACCCCGGCCAGTTTGGTTGAATACATTTACCTGATTAAGAATGAAGGCAAAAAGATGGTGGTTTATGGTGGATTTTCTTTTTTCCTGATGTTCTGCCTGGTAATTATTCCTCCCGTTTTATGTTTTGGTATCGAATATAGTTTGGCCGGACTCATTGCCAGTGCCGTTTTTCGTTTTGGCTGGCTGTTGGTATTGCTTTTCAGAAACGCAACACCTGATTTTGATCCGACTTTTATCAAAAACCATCTTAGCAGTTCTGCGCCCCTTATTTTATCTATGTTCCTGAGCGGTTCGGCACAATACATCGACAGTTTTATTGTCACCGCATATTTTGACGAAGCTACATTTGCCGTTTTCAGGTATGGCGCGCGCGAGTTTCCGCTGGTGTTGCTGCTCGCAAACGCATTCAGTATTTCCATGTTGCCAGGATTTTCAGACCGATCAAACCTGAAATTCAATCTCGAAAAGATCAGGCACAATGCCCAAAAGCTTGGAAACTGGATGTTCCCACTTTCAGGATTATTAATGATGGTTTCACATTGGGCGTTTCCGGTAATATTTAATGTGGGTTTTGCGCAGAGTGCCACAATTTTTAATATTTATTTACTATTGATAATAAGCCGACTTTTGTTCCCCCAAACCATCCTGATCGGTCTTCAAAAAACTAAGCTGATTATGTGGGCGTCGTTTCTGGAAATAATTGTGAATGTGACCTTAAGCCTTTGGTTCGTTCAGATTTGGGGATTGGCCGGAGTTGCATACGGAACGGTGGCTGCATATCTCTTTGAAAAAGGCCTGCTGATGATATTTGTGTCGAAAACCTGCCGGATAAGCGTTTCTTCTTATCTGAATGGTTCGCGGCATCTGATTTATTCCTTATTTTTGGCCGCTGAATTTATTGTTATTGAATATCTAATCTGATAAAATGGACATATTACTGGATGATGCGAAGAGTGAACAGCAATTTCGTCAGATACTGACACAAATTCCCCTGGTAAAAAACGGGGAAACAGTGGCTCAGATGAAAGAGCGGGGTTTAATTTACAAAGTGAATTGGGGCGCATCCATTATCTCGTTGCGGGAAATTGCCATGAAACATGAATCCAACCATTTGCTGGCCTTGAAGTTATGGAACAAGCAATGGAGAGAAACCATGATTCTGGCCTCAATGCTCGATATTCCGTCTGAAGTGAACGAGGAACAAATGGATTACTGGACAAAAAGTCTGGAATCGCCTGAAATAGCTGAGATTTTAAATACATTTCTCTGGTCAAAAACAAAGTTCGCATTTATAAAATCGCTTGAATGGTGCCGCGGAAAGAAGCATTTGGTTCGTTTCGCCGGATTGAACCTGATGGGTCGGCTGGCAATAAATGAAAAATCTGCCATGGACGAGCTTTTTGAGCCATTTTTCGACGTTTTGTCACCTTTGTCGAAAGACCAGAATTTGAAACAGGTTTTTTACCGCTCGTTTATTCTGCTTGGCATGAAAAGCAAAGCCATGAATGAAAAGGCAATTTTATTTGCTGAAGGACTTAAAGAGCTTGATTCACTGACAAGTAAAACTCTGAGTGAGATGATTCTGAATGAACTGCAAAGTGAATATGTACAGGATCTTTTTGTTAAGAATACTTAATACAGTCAGGCATTCGCTGAAGAATATTTATTTTGGTACAGTTTTTATAAAAAGAGTTGAAACGAGCCATGAGAATTACTTCTCACACAGGAGGATGATTATTGGCGAGTTCCATGTGGCAATTAAAAAACAAATTATAAACACATGAAATTTAAATTTTAAAACAATGGATATTACAAAATCATCAAATCCGGTATTCGGAAAAAACATATTTAATCAGTCGGCAACCAGCACCAGTGACGGAGTGATGACCGTGAACGGAACGATAAACAAAACTGGCCTGATGCTGCTGATCGTTATTTTTGCGGCTACTTTCACCTGGCGCAAATTTATGGGTGCAATTGATCCTGCAACTCCGGGCGTTATGCCGCAGGGAATTATGGTATGGACAATGGTCGGTGCCATCGGCGGTTTAATTACCGCGCTGATCACTGTTTTCAGTCCGCGCCGTGCAGCAATGACTGCCCCGATTTATGCCGTTTTCCAGGGATTATTCCTCGGAGCAATTTCAGCCATGTTCGAAGCCATGTATCCCGGTTTAGTGATGCGTGCCGTTTCACTGACATTTGGCGTATTCTTTATCATGCTTATATTGTACCGTTCAGGAACGATCCGTGCTACTGAAAGATTCAGGACTATAATTATTGCCGCCACCGGCGGTATCGCATTGGTTTACTTTATTAGTTTTATTGCCGGAATGTTTGGTGTCAATGTCGGTTTTTTACATGGAAACAGCTTGTTATCTATTGGCATTAGCTTATTTGTAGTAGTTATAGCTGCACTGAATCTGATTCTCGATTTTGACATGATTACACAAGGAGCCAATGCACGTGCACCGAAATACATGGAGTGGTTTGGCGCTTTCGGCCTGATGGTTACCTTAATCTGGCTGTACCTCGAAATGCTTCGCCTGCTGTCTAAATTGGCCAGCCGCGACTAATTTTCAGAAATCATTTGAATAGCATATTTAACAGGGACTTCGGTCCCTGTTTTTGTTTGTTGTTGTTTGTGCCTTTATTCCGGGTGCGACTCCAAGGGATCACATGATTTTTTTGTTGGCAAGTGTTATTCAAAGCCAAAAATTCAGGGATGGTTTTTTCAGTGGAAAACCTTACTTTTTTTTCAAAAAACCTTAGTAATTTATGTCAATCCCGAAATTTTAACCTTATTTACCTTGTGAATAAAAGAGTGAGTTTTGTTCAAGAATACGACCACTTCCTGACCTGTCCCGATCCCTCTGGAATGTTTTATCAGGCAAATTATCAGGCAGATAAGGTTGGGCTCTGGGGTTATCTTCGAGTTACTAAGGTATCAAAAAAAGGAAGGTTTTTGAAATTTATTGTTGACATTCTTTGCGTTCCCCACAAGAATGTCATGTGATCCATTCCATGTCTCGCCCGGAATTTTACAGAGACAATCAGCTTGTTTTAAATCCATTAATGTTAAAACTAAAATTTTTAGTAAATAAACTACGAAAAATAGTTTGTAAACTAAAAAATATAGTTATATTTGCTCAAACACAATTTAGTTATGAAACATCTCACCAACCGTGAAGAAGAAATTATGGAAATCTTTTGGGAAAAAGGTTCCCTGTTTGTCAAAGAGGTTATCGACCTGCTGACAGACCCCAAACCGCACTACAACACCATTTCGACTATTGTGCGTGGACTCGAAGAAAAAGGTTTTGTTGGCCACGAACAGTTTGGAAATACTCACCGGTATTTTGCAGTTATCTCGCGCGAAGAATTCAGCCGAAACACCCTGAAAAGCATGGTGGGTAAATATTTCAATCAATCGTATGCCTCTGTGGTTTCGATGTTTGTGCAGGAAGAGAAAATCTCGATGGAAGAGATTCAGGAGCTGAT
>DAITNH010000147.1:0-1893 GCA_036834745.1 Prolixibacteraceae bacterium | reverse complement strand
TTTCGATGTTTGTGCAGGAAGAGAAAATCTCGATGGAAGAGATTCAGGAGCTGATTAGCCAGGCAGAGAAGGCGAAAAAGGATTTATAAACATTCCGAGTCCGACTTTAAGTCGGTCCCGGAATTAGAAAATCGCTGTAAAATTCCAGTCCGAGCGCGACTTCGAGTCGCACCCGGACTCCAAAACCTACAATTATGAATACTTTTTTGATTTATATTCTGGAATCAACCATCTGCATCAGCGTGTTTTACCTGTTATTCAGGCTGCTGATGCGCAAAGAGACTTCGTTTGCAGTTAATCGGGCAACCTTGCTAACTATTGTGGTAGCTTCGGTGATTGTTCCGCTGGTGCAACTGCCGCAACTATTGCAAACGCCCGTGCATGTTGAATTGATTCCCGAATTTTCGGAAAATAAAATACAAATTCAAAACCTGCCCGGATCAGAAAATGCAACATCTTTTGAGGTTCAGCCATCTGCCAGCGAGTCAACTCCGGCAACAAACGAACTGACGATTCCTTTGGAAACTTTGCTCCGGTACTTTTACCTGGCTGGTGTGCTGGTTGCTTTCCTGCTTTTGCTCCG
Organism: Prolixibacteraceae bacterium; assembly: GCA_036834745.1. GTDB lineage: Bacteria > Bacteroidota > Bacteroidia > Bacteroidales > Prolixibacteraceae > Aquipluma. The sequence continues at coordinate 1,310 of DAITNH010000147.1, read as the reverse complement.
GAATATTGTCCTGATTTTCTTGCTTTCACGAAAAGCAACAGTCCGCCAAATGGACGGCTACCGGCTACTAATTGTTGACCGCGAAGTACCCAGTTTTGCTTTCGGTCGTTCGGTGGTTATCTCTCAAGCCGATTACGAAGCGCATGGTTCGGCCATTTTGGTGCATGAGCAGGCACACATCAGGTTGAATCATTTCGTCGATCTTATGCTGCTCGAACTGGTTCGAGCTATTCATTGGTTTAACCCGGCGGTTTATGCGCTAATCGGCAACCTGAAAGAAATTCATGAATTTCAGGCCGACGAGCAAACCCTATATTCAGGCATCGATGCAACTCAATACCAATTACTCATTATTCAAAAAGGTGTCGGGCCAAGGCGGTTCGCACTTGCAAACAGTTTTAATCATTGTCAAATTAAAAAGCGTATTGCTATGATGAACAAATCAAAAACCAGTAAAGCATGGCGTTGGAAGGTGGCGACCTTTCTCCCATTGCTTGCCCTGCTGCTGATGGCTTTCGGCAACAGGAGCGAAAATGTTCCCGCAAAAGAAAATGTACCTGAAAAAGTTATTGAAACGCTCAAAGCTGTTCCGGAAACCCAAACTTCACAGTCAGGTCGGTTAATTGAAATTAGAAAAGATGGCAATTACATTGACAACAAACTGTGTACGCTTGATGAAATCGTTAATAAAGGAAAAGAATGGGGGAAAGCCAGCAACGATTGGATTCATCTCCGGATTGATGAATCAATTCCGTTCAGCCGTATTGATGAGATTCATGAGAACCTAAGAAATGCAAAAGTTTATCACATTACCCAGTCAACTGTCAATTCAGATGATATTATTTATCCGGCAGGTGATGTCGGAGCATTGGCAAAATTTACACAAGGCAGTTGGAGTAAATGGATGGATGCACAATTAGATCATTTCTCTGGTGGTAAATCCAAACAATTGGAATACAAAATGTCTTACAGCTTTATTATCGATAAAAGCGGTAAAGTTAGGGATGCCCGCATCGTTAACCGTTCAGATTATCCTGAACTAAATGATGCTATGGAGAAAGCTCTGGCTCAAATTCCTGATTGGATTCCAGCCAAAAGATTAAATAAGCCTGTAAGTGTTTTAGCTCATTATAGTGGTGGAGCCACGATTGTTAAAACCATGGTGGAAAAGAAGTAAAAAAAGTCTGTTCTGTTAGTTAATATGAAAAAGCTGTCGGCTTGGGGCGTCTCCATTGCCGGCAGCTTTATTTTTGCTTGAAATGAGTCCGGGCCCGACTTGGAGTCGGACTCGGACAAGAACACGGTTTAGC
>DAITNH010000146.1:0-12393 GCA_036834745.1 Prolixibacteraceae bacterium | reverse complement strand
TAATTGTTTACTCACCCCGTCGCATCTTCGATGCTCTCCCCCTCTCTTTTTTAAAGAGAGGGGGAAGGCCGCCTGCGGACTTCCCTGCCAGCCGCAGGCAGGGGGGTGAGTTATGAATATTAACTCTCCCTTCTCCCATCTCCGGTCTTCCGCCTCCTTGTCTCCTTGTCTTCCTTTCTCCCCCTCGCCTTGTCGTCTTCTTCCGTCTATTTCAGCACAAATCCCAAAACTGCAAGGAGCATACCCAGCGATGAAAACATGAGCGAATAGGCCTGGCTGTTCAACTGGAAATTTTTGTGTTTGTCGGGTTGTACGATGATGTAATCGTTGGGTTGCAGGTAAAAGCCTTTGGAGGCATATACATTTTTAGAACTCAGGTCGAGCATGTAAGAATGATTGCTTTCTGCCGTTTTCCTGACGACCATTATATTTGTCATGGATGCAAAGTCGGTATTTCCACCTGCCATGGCCAGTGCTTCTATTGCGGTTACAGTATTGCTGTAGTTGTAATAAACCCCGGGACTGCGTACTTCTCCGGCTACCGTAATCTTAAAATTCAGCATTTTAACTTTAACGATGGCATCGTTGATAAATTCGTCGGCTTTTTTCTGAACAATGGATTCAACCTGCGAAACGGCCACTCCGGCTACTTTAATATTGCCCAACATGGGAAGTTTGACAAAACCGTCCGGGTCAATTTCAAATCCGTAAAGGTAAGCCCCGCTGGGTGTGGTAAACTTTTGATATCCCAGTGAAGAATTGCCTTCCATGTTTGATTCCGGATTGTACAGCATATTTACTTCGGCATTCATTGTCTTGATGCTGATGTAAAGAATATCGCCTTCTTTCAGGATGTGTTCGGTCGCTTTTATGGGCAATCCGTTAATAAGCTCATTGTCGGCAGCATCTTTCAGATAAATCAGCTCCTGGCTGCTCCTGCACGAGAACATTGTTGCCAACGAAAGGACAACTACAAGTTTTATTAAGTAATTCATACTATTGATTGTGAAGTTAATATTTATGCCTGGGTAAACCTGTTTGAGTCTTAATCAGATCTGTTTTCCATATCTGTAAAACAGTGATTGAGAAAAATGGATTCGCTGATATTTAATGGGTTGCAAAAGATATTTATACTGCTTACTCACAGCTTCGCCTCCTCAGTCCCATTTTCACAATTGAGACTAAAAAAAAACAGACATAGATTTTATGTCTGTCGAATTATATCTGTTAGCTTAAAGCAAAATACTGCGTAACTAATTTCGTATAATTCCGCAAAATTAGATATTATACTTCTGATAGTGATCTTAAAAGTTGATGTTGAAATGAATGTATCGTTTCGCGTAATGAGACATGCCATTTTATGAATGAACAGTATTGGTTGGTTGTGTTGAAAATGATGATTTATAGCATAAACTGTCAATAAAATAAGAACCAAAAGTCTTTTCCTGACAGTTAAAGAAATACGATGCAAACCATTAATAATAGGCTATTTCACCGTTTTATCCAGAGGCCTTCCCAAACTTTCATAGAGTCCCTTTCTGCCTGCTTTGTCATTTGTAAGGATTTTACTTGCAAATTTAGCTACCTGTTCGGCAACAACACGCGGAACAACAACAACCCCATCGCCGTCGCCAACCACTACATCGCCCGGACAGACAAGCACTCCACCTATTGATACCGGACGATTGACTGATTCGATTTCGTTCCTTCCCGGTCGAATCCCGCGTCCTTTCTTTCTCAAATAGAGTGGCACTTTTTCAAGCCCAACTTCATCGGTATCTCTCGAACTTGCGTCTGTTACTACTCCTACTGCACCCAGTTTATGCCAGAATAGAATATTGTTTGAGCCAATTGATCCGATATCTTTATCCTCAACATCATCAATAATGATGGCTGATCCCGGCCTGACAATCTGCGTAAAAGCTTCATGTGAATAAGCATTGTAGAAATTTCCTTCCCATTTTTCAAAATCTTCACCGGGAGCCGGAAGGGCAGGTTTTTGTGTCGGAACATAACGGACAGTAACCGCAATACCCCTGAATATATGTGCAAAATCCTTTAAATCCACCCAGTCGGCATGTATTGCCTCATTAACCAGACCTGTGCCCGGAAGTCCCGCCATATCCAAACCGTCGGAAACATCGGCAACACGCAAGTCCTTGTATAACTCAAGTATTCTTGCATCATCCTCAGCCGAATAAGTTTTTGTAGCTATAAAGTTCACTCCCTTTTCAATGGTAGCCTTATCAGGAACCTGTGCAAAAGAGGTAGAAACCAATCCGGACAACAGAAACAAAAAAAGTTTAGTTAGATCTTTCATCTGTTTATAATTTAAAATAGGATCTAAAGTTATAAATTTTCAGTTTACTTCAACAGCATCCGGGCCGTCCTCCGGCTTTTCTGTTCAATGTAAATTGTGCGGCCATCAGAGATATGGGTGACTGATTCAGGAGTATAATAACGAATGGTCACCAAATCGAGGCCAGTGTTATATTTCACTTCAAATTTCTCCTGCAATTGCGCAATCAGGCTGTCAATCCCCTGTTCCGGTTCATCGAAAGCCAGTGAAAGGTCGATGGCCGACTGCTGAATCAATCCAACTTTCAGACGAAATTTAGCAAACAAGCTGAACACATCGGAAACAGTGATGATACTTATGAATGAAAAATCGTCGGGCGACAAAGTGATCAGCGCCATATTGTTTTTCACGATGATCACCGGAACCAGTTCGAGCGGATGTTCGAGCGAATGAATAATCGTACCAGCCCCTTCAGGCTCTATAAATGACTTTACAAACAGCGGTATATTCTTGTTTTGCAGTGGTTTGATCGTCTTCGGATGAATTACCTTTGCTCCTGAATACGACAATTCAATGGCTTCTTTGTACGACAATTCATCGAGTTTCTGTGTATTGGCAAAAAAGTCAGGATCGGCATTCAGGATTCCCGGAACATTTTTCCAGATGCTCACGTTTTCGGCATCCAGCAAGTTGGCAAGAATTGCAGCGGTATAGTCAGAACCTTCGCGTCCGAGCGTGGTGGTTTGATTGGTCGAAGTTCCGCCAATAAAACCCTGGGTAATGTATAAATCATCAAATTCGAAGGTAAAAACATGTTTGGCCAAACTGGCCGAAAGCTCCCATTCAACATTGGCTTCCCGGTACAAATCATCTGTTTTCAGGCAATTACGCACATCAATCCAATGGTTTCTCAGCCCTATTTTGTTGAAATACAAACTGATAATCTGCGTCGAAAGCAATTCGCCGAAAGCTACAATCTGGTCGTATTCGTAATCAAAATTCAGTGATCGTTCGCCTTTTATCCGGCTACTCAACTGACTAAAAAGTTTTTCAAGCTCCGGAAGTTCGGTCGGTTCGCCCCAAAGTTCGGTAACAATTCCGTCATGGTAAGCTTTTACTTCCTGAAAAGCGCTCCACACTTCCGTATCCTGATTGAAATATTTCCGTGCAACGATTTCCAGCGCGTTGGTGGTTTTTCCCATTGCTGAAATGACCAACACTTTATTTCCGGGATACATTTTAAGAATGTTAACCGAATTGCGGACTGCATCGGCAGAACTGACGGAGGCGCCTCCAAATTTGAAAACCTTCATATTTGTTTCTGATTATTTGTGATGAACAAAAGTAGAAATTACCCCGATATTTTATTGATTTTCCAATCCGCTTAAAAATGATTTTGATTACTTCCCCGCTTTTAGGAAATTGAAAATAAGCACTTATCTTTGCGGCATGTCAACATTCGAAGAATTAAAGATAAGCAAGTCGGTTTTAAAAGCGATTGAAGAACTGGGTTTTACCGAGCCAACGCCCATTCAGGAGAAAGCCATTCCAATGATACGTTCCGGTGCAGATGTGCTGGGAATTGCACAAACCGGTACCGGAAAAACGGCCGCTTACTTTATTCCGCTGATCATGAAACTGGTAAAAGCTGAAGGCAAAGACCCCCGGGCGATTGTGCTGGTGCCAACCCGCGAACTGGCCATTCAGGTGGGCGAAGACCTGGAAGACCTGACCAAATTTACCAATCTGCGCCGTGCAACCGTTTATGGCGGAGTCGGCTGGACCAAACACGCCGAAATGATAAAACCCGGAGTTGATATTCTGGTGGCAACGCCAGGTCGTTTGTGGGATTTGTACCGCGCCGAAGCTGTTTCGTTTAAAAAAGTCAAGACTTTGGTAATCGACGAGGCCGACCGGATGCTCGACATGGGATTTATGCCGCAAATCCGAAATTTTCTGGAAGTGCTTCCGCTGAAACGTCAAAACCTTTTGTTTTCAGCCACTTTCAACGAAAAGGTGGAAGAAATGAGCCACGAATTTCTCGATTTTCCTGAGCGCGTTGAAGTTGCACCTTCGGCCACTCCTGCAGAACTGATCAATCAGGGTTATTACAAAGTGCCTAATTTTCAGACCAAACTGAACCTTATCAACTATCTGCTACGCGATGAGGAAACCTATTCAAGAGTAATTATTTTCGTTGGAACCAAAGAAAATGCCGAACAGGTTTTCAAAATCATTAAACGGCGATCGGAAGGCGAAAAGCGAATTATGCATTCGAACAAAGGCCAGAGTACAAGGCTGAATGCCATCAACGGATTTAAAAGCGGAGCCATCAGGATTCTGATTACCACAGATATTTCATCGCGCGGGATTGATGTTGACCTGATCAGCCACGTGATTAATTTTGATATTCCGTCGAACCACGAAGATTACGTTCACCGCATTGGCCGCACTGCCCGTGCCAACAATGTAGGAACAGCCATTACCCTTGTAAATCCCGCAGAAGAACACAGCCTCCAGAAAATTGAGGAACTTATACGCATGAAAATTCCTCAGTTGGAACTACCGGCTGATCTGGATTTGGTTGCCACCAAAAAGGAAGAGAATTTGATTCAACTGCGAGAAATCGACCGACAGAAAAGAATTGCCGACCCAACTTTTAAAGGTGCTTTTCACGAGAAAAAAAGAATACCAGGACTGACGAAGAAAAAGCCTAAAAGAAATTTGCCAAAAGACAAAGCAAAGGAAAGCCGGTTTAGGAAAGGGAAATAATTTCCTTATTCAAACACCGTCACACGAAAATCATCGACCCAAACAGAATCGGATGCCGGGCTCCAAAGATAGAACTGGAGGTTGGCATCGGGATAATTTTCAGGAAGCGTCACGTTCAGTTCGCTTCGGGTCCATTCTCCTGAATTATTCCCGCCTTGCTGCGATGTTTTGTAAAAAATATCACTTTGGCTTGCCGAAGCTACCACCAGCGCTTGATTCTGATCGGAACTCCGTTGCCAAAACTCAACCTTGAACCGTTTGCCCTCCGAAACCGGAACGGAAACATTGAGTCCGAACTGATTCGCAGTGGTGAGCAAAATGGACGAATTCCCGCTGCGGGCAAACCGGTCGGTTTGAAGTTTTCCTCCCCTGAAAGTGTATTCCCCGATAGTTGATTTTATCATCTCTCCATCGGTGGAAAGTTCTTCCATCGAGGTTTCAATGACCAATTTGGGTTGACTTTGCTGTATAATCTGCGCAGTATCAGCAATTGCCAGAAAAATCACTTCACCAGTCTTTTCGTTTTGAAACACATTTTTCAGGTTCACAAATTCCGTCATCCCAGCCAAATCAATCATTTCTGAAATTTTCTGCATCGAAACCTCACAATTCCCGGTATTTGCATAGATATAGATTTCGTGGTTCATCGAAAAAACATCCGACGAAAGAAAGCTGCCAGTCCAGTTGGTAAAGCCATCACGATTGTTCCAAAGGTAATTTTCGGGATAAACCGAAGCCAATATTTGTGCATATTGCTTCTTCATACTTGCTCCGGAATAGCTGTAACCAAATTTCAGTGCAGATTCGATAAACGCCGCGCCATTGTTGTAATCGCTGAGGACAATGTATTTCCCTTTCAATTCAGATTTTACTGCCTGAGAAGTTTTTTCAACCGGATTGGTAATTCCTTTTTCAAAATTGTTCCTGACAATTAACCGTGTAAAAACGCCCATGACCAATAATATCACAATCAGGGAAACGGTTCGTGATGAAAGGGTTGCAATTTTCTCCCTGAAAAATTGCAGCCAGAAATATCCGTGCAACGGCATAAACAACGCGAATACCGGCATCAGGTAATGAAAACCGTAATGCCGGGCAACGATAATCACCTGAAAAACAGTCGCCAGTGTGATGCCAAGGTACAATCGCTTGAGTGATCCGGTAATTTTTTGTCTCACAATCACAAGCCATCCAACCGGTAATAGCAAAAGATGCAGCGTAAAAGGCAATTCTTTCAGCACCATCATCCGAATCGACTGAAAGAAGATGGTCGCATCGAAAAGCTTTTGCTCGCCCGAACCATATTGGCCGGTGTGCGTGGCCAGTTTTCCGATAAATCCGGTAAAGTTTCCAAGTTTATCCATCACCGGAAAAATGGAAAGAAAGACAAACAGCAGCGACAGAAACAGGTAAATAGCTTTTAATCTGATCTTTTCGAAAAAGAAGAAAGGTACAATAAGAATGGAAAGTGATGATATTTTTGTTGCCACCGAAAGGGCCGATAAGATTGCGATGATGACCAGAAACTTCATACGGCCTTCTTCCCGCATGTCGTATAGAATTATGCAGGCTGCAATGGCAAAAGATGAAAGCGAAATGACCGATTCACAATTGATCACCGCCATGAAATTGAACAACTGAAACGATAAAAGTGGCAGCAATTGCAGGACAACGGCCATGTTTCTGTTTTGCAGTTTTTTATGTGCAAAAAGGCCGAGCATCCAAAGCATTGTGCAATTAATGGCAATCAACGCGATCGTAACAATTCGGAGGTAGCTTTCGGGATGGGTCAGCACATCAGTTGCCAGATCATTTGCTCCGCGAATCCAACCGACAATTGTAATGAGCAATGCGATAAACAATTGCAGCGGCGTACCGGGGTGATCGGTGTGCCCGATGTCGTTCGATCCGAGGGCAAAAGTCAATCCGTTTGTCAGGTAAGCATAAACTGGATCGTACCATCCCTGAAAATAAAAGTGGATTTCGGCTACCCTGAAAAGCATCAAAACGAAAAGCATCAGCGGAACAACCACGAACACAAGATTGCGTCGTGCCTGAAAATACTTTCCAACTCCTGAAATAATATCGCTTCCGGTTGTGTCATTCGTAGCTGAATGACTGTTCGCTTCTTCCATCGGAATAAATTGTTTTTTCAGGTTGTTCAATGGAGATTAACTTAACGTGAGCAACAAATTTAGTTTTTATTCGGTACTAAAAAAGTGTAATTAATCGATAAAACCGTTAAAAGTCAAATCATAAAAGAATAGATAAAATATGGATAAAGAATGGATAATTGATTAATTTGAAATATATTTGAATGGATAAATTATAGATAAAAAATGGATAAATTTCAAGACAAATTAAACTTTGATTTCAAAACGAATCAACAGATTATCAATTTGATTGGCAACATTGATTCCTTTAAAGGCAAATGGAATATCGTTGAAAAGAAGGAGAATAATTATCTGAAAGAACTCCGAAAAATAGCAACCATTGAGTCAATAGGCTCATCAACGCGCATAGAGGGTGCCCAACTTACAAATGCGGAGATTAAGGAACTGCTTGAAAACATGAAAATAACCAAGCTGACAACCAGAGATCAGCAAGAAGTAGCAGGTTATTACGATGTTCTTGAAATTATCTTTGAAAGCTATGCGGATATTAAAATCTCAAAAAACTACATACAGCAATTACATCAACGATTGTTAAAATACTGTACCAAAGACGACAGGCATAGAGGGATTTATAAAAACCTTTCGAATAAAGTGGTCGCCAATTCCCCCGATGGCACGCAAAAAGTAATTTTCAATACAACAGAACCTCATCTGGTTGAAAGTGAAATGAACGAATTGATTGACTGGACAAATCATCAACTGGAAATAAACGAAATCCACCCATTAGTAATCATTGCAATGTTTATTTACGAGTTTCTATCTATTCATCCTTTTCAGGATGGCAATGGCCGATTATCCCGTTTATTGACTAATTTGCTTCTATTAAAATCTGACTATCAATTCATTCAGTATGTTTCGTTTGAGAACCTGATAGAACAAAAGAAAAAAACATATTACGAAGCCTTAATGGATGGACAAAAGGACAGATATTCAGATTCTGAAAGAATTAATGCCTGGGTTTTGTTTTTTTTAGACTCAATGTTTGCATTAATACAACGGCTCGAACAGAAATATGAGGTGTTCAAAACCAAAGGTGGCTACCTCAACGACAGGCAGAAGCGAATCAAGGAATTTATCGAAAAGAATCAACCCATCAAATTAAATGACTTGGTTCTGGCAATGTCAGACATTACGATTCATACCCTGAAAAAAGATCTTCAGTATATGAAAACTGAACAGATCATTGCATCAATTGGGAAAAACAAGGGGACGATTTACAGTATCAGACAATGAACCTACCACGAAAAATCAGTGGACAACTTTTCGCGGCGAGTTCATTATTAATCAGTTAGAGTACAATTGTGTTTTTCCAACAAACAGAGATATGACTCTTATTTCAGCACCTCTTTTGCCGCCAGCACCAGAAACATAAAATTGGTTGCGCCACCGCCCATCACGTATTCGGTTTGCTGCCAGAAGTAGGGCCATTCTTTTAATTCCGGAAAATCGGGACGGATAATTCCGGTTCCTGAAACCGAACCTCCCGGAATAAACGAACGGTCGGCCCGATTTACGCCATAAGCCTGAAGAACTGAACGCGAACCAACCCCGGAAACAAACGACGAAGTGTTTTCACCCGGATGGTTGCCCAACACAAAGTTCAGAGCATTCAGCAGGTATTTTGAATCGTAAATTTCAGGAAAGCCTTTTTGAAGGAAATACTGGGTGACGCCAAAACTCTGAATGGTCCAGCCATCGCCCCAGATGTGCGGACGATAAGGCACGCCAAACGGATTTTCAAGCTGCACCTTGTCAACTTCAGCTTTGTAATTTTGGGCAGCCGTAACCACCATTCCGGTGAGGTTCGCATCGTTGATCTGTTTCAAAACCCTGCCCAGATATCCGATAACTTCGTTTCTTTTCACTACTTCAGGATTGGAATACTTCAGAATATCCTGCTTGTATTTTTCATTTCCGGTTGTAATCAGCAATTCAACGGCTGCATTTATTTTTGAACCAGCCAACCTTTGATTTTTGCTTGCATCCACCAAGGCGTAAAGCGCTTCGGCAGCTGCAACCGACTGGCTGGAAAGTGTATCGTTAAAACCTTTCAGAACACGTGCCGCGGTTGCCAGCGATTTGGCAACGTCCAGTTCGCGTCCCGGATTTTCTTCGGTGAAAACCAAACGGTCGTCCAAAACTCCTGATTCGTGGGCAGTCACTTCGCCTTTTTTCAGGTTGGGATTGTATTTTCTGCCATCCGTCATTGTTGCAGCATCGCCCAAATGCACATACTGCCTCAAATTGTTCTCAATGATTCCGCGATACAAACGGCCAAGATTTTGGTAACCGGCCAAAATGGTAATGGTTCCATGTTCAACCTGCTGAAGCAAATCGTTTTTTCCATCGGGCCGATGAATTTCCACCAGATTTTGGCGCTGATCAACGGTGGTTTGGTCTATTTCAGGCCTGAACAATTCATAAGCCTGAGACAAAACCCAGACAGTTCCGGCCTGAGATTCAACCCGCAAATCGTAATCGCCGGCATCGTGCCAGCCTCCGCGGTTTAGCCCGGCAACCTGATCGAGTGGTTTGAACTTGGTGAGCGTTGACGGACCTTGCTTGTAACCGTCGAAATGGTTGGTGTCAACCGGAGCCATCAGCGCGTCGTCCATGTGACAGAGGCCGTGCCAAACGCGGTAACCTTCGTTGATGCGCATGTGGCACATCTGCACCGGCAAAAAATATTCAACCGTTGGCTGCCAAACATTGCGATCGTATATGGTCGAACTAATTCGGAATGGTTCGGTTGTGTTTCCAGCATATTTTACCTGATAAATACCTGGTGTTTTTATGTCAGAAAAATCGAACTGATAATAGTTGAACCGAAGGAATTTTCCCCATTTCTGAGGTTCTATGGATCGAACTTCTTTCAATCCGCCATCTTCCGAAATCCGGTACAAACTGACCTTCTCCAATTTCGGATCATTTTTGTCAACTTCGATCACTGCTATTTTTTGCTGATCGGGATGATATCCAATCTGGCTGACGTGCACTACTGGTTTCGAAAGGAAATCGGGCAATACATTGCAGTCGATTACCCATTCGATGGCGCCCACCGTTTTTCCGGGAGTAACCAGCGAACGTACCACGAACCATCCGTTGTTGTGATAGAAACGTCCGTCGAGCAATTGCAGCGGCTGACCTTTGCTTTCGATGACCATGGTTTGTGCAGCAGTTTCAGGAGCGATGGTTAATTTTTTGCCGGTTGCCATCGGGAAAGCCTGCCAGTTGCCATCCACATCTTTCTCCATCGGGCCGTTTGGCTGAGTGGGGAAAATACCTGATTGCTGATCGAGGTACCAGCTTTTACCGAATAAAATGGCCGGAAACAATTCGAAGTTGAACCCGACTTTCTTTTCCCATCCCTCCGGAAGTGGTTTGTCGAGATCGACCAGAATGCGGAATTTATTGCCTTCGCCCATGACCCGAACATTGTAAGTGAAATACAAATCGGGGTATTCAACCGGATTAAAACCTTTGCGGTTGATGCTTGAATCGGGATACGTACATTTTACCGAGATTTCGTTTTTAGTGTGGTCAACCGACCGTTTACCTACCTTCGGGATGGGTTGCCACTGGCCGGGAGTGGGCTCCAGACGCAAATCGCCATTGGTTGCAACGCGTGTTCCGTTTTGGATAATGCCGACAGCCCCCTGATGTCCTTCAGGATAAATATCAAAAAACACCATCACATTCAGTCCGGGTTTCTCGAAATACTCGTGCTTGTTTATTTGCAGCGGCTGCGCACTAAGTTTCGTGGCAACATTCAGGAGTAAAATGATTGCGAAACACAGAAAAGCTTTCTTTTTCATTATTGGTTTGGTTTAAGTTTCAGGTTTTAAAAATAGATTTTTCTTATTGTAATATCTACAAACAAGAAAGTTTAAAGATATGAAATTTGTTTATTGGGCAATGTGATTGCGTTCTGATTTGTGTACTCAGCAGGTGACTTTGAGTCACCTGCTGAGTACAGTCTATCTACTTCAAAATCAATTCAATAACCGGAATTTCAACATTTGGTTTGGTGACTGGCAAACTCAAATTAATATCTGTTGGGTTTTCGCCTTCTTTCATTCCATGTCCGTAACGGGCTGTAATTCTAATTTCGGAAGCATCGTGCAGGAATTGTGCGTATTTGATTTTTCCGGCATAATCAGGCAAATTGAAATTCTGTAACGGATAATCCAACAAGTGAATGTATAAACGGTTGGTCTTTGGATTGTACGTTAGCAGGCTGTTTTCAGGAGCCTTAAACTCGTCGGGAGCCTGCGTGCAGCCATAAACTGACCGGTTGTTCAATTTCATCCAGTTGCCCATTGAGCTCAGCGCCGATTCGGCACGCTCGTCAAATGTTCCGCGGGCTGTCGGGCCAACATTCAGGAGTAAATTACCGCCTTTGCTAACTGATTCGATCAACAAAACGAGCAATTGTTTGGTGTCTTTCCATGTATGTTCATCGCGGTAGTAACCCCACGATCCGCTGAAAGTCTGACAGGTTTCCCAGGCCACTTTTTTGCCGTTCACCTCGGGCCATTTGGCAACTTTGTACTGTTCAGGAGTAGTGAAATCCCAGCCATCTTCGTAATCTTTCAGGTCCAGACGGTCGTTCACCAAAATGGAAGGCTGTAACTGACGAACCATTTTGATGAGTTTTTCAGAGTCCCAGTCTTTGTTGTCTTTGCCATTTTCGCCCGGATACGAATAATCGAGCCAAAGCATGTCCACTTTTCCATAGTTGGTCAACAACTCGCGCACCTGATTGTGCAGGTATTCACGGTATTTGCCCATGTCGCGGTTTTTGTTCAATTCGGCCAATTTGGCCTTATCATCTGTTCGTTGCGGATGCACACGGTCAACCGTAAAATCTGGATGATGCCAGTCGATCAGGCTGTAATAGAATCCGATTTTCAAGCCTTCAGCACGAAAAGCATCCACCCATTCTTTCAGGAGATCTTTGCCATACTGTGTTTTGGTGGCTTTGTAATCGGTAAATTTTGAATCGAACAAACAGAAACCTTCATGGTGTTTGGTGGTAATCACCGCATATTTCATTCCGGCAGCTTTGGCCATTTTAGCCCATTCGCGTGGGTTGTACAAATCAGGATTGAAATTATCGAAGTACTTCTGGTAATTTTCATCGGTAAT
>DAITNH010000145.1:0-12454 GCA_036834745.1 Prolixibacteraceae bacterium | reverse complement strand
CGTTTGGATCGGGCCTGAAAACATGCTCGCCTTTATTGCCGTCGCCGCGCAATGCAAGCACGTTCGAGATGCCCATAAAGTTGAGGTCGATCAGTACATGCTCGGTTTCGCTTTTCGAAAAGCCGCCGCATAAAATGTGCGGAACCACCGGAATCCCGTATTTATACTGAATGTTTGCTGCAATGGCAACTGTTCCGGGACGTTTGCGAACCGTCCGTTTTTCAATGTGGCCGTTGGGAAGTTCTACATACACCATCTCGTCGCGGTGAGTGGTAATGTTGATGTACTTCGGATCAAATTCCACCAAACTTTCAATCGTATTGTCTATTTTGCTGGTATCGTTTCCTTTGAGCGGGGGCAAAAGCTCAAACGAAAAAATGGTTTTGTCGCTTTGATTGATAATGTCAATTACTTTCATTTTATTGTTTTTTGAAATGAAAAATCATATCGGCTACAAACATAACACCCAAACCCAAAATGAAAGCAATCAAGGCAGTTTTTGTTGAATTTTTCATGGATTTTAATTATTTGGTTACAAATTCAAGGCAAATATCGGAGAATTACAAGGTAAATGGATTTTTATTTTTCAAATCCGTTGGACTTCGGCGTGAGCGTTCGACTGAGCTCACGCCGAAGTCTCAGTCGAACGCTAAAGCCAGACGGCAAAGGATATTATATCATTGATTAACAGATGAGTTTATTTAGGGCACAATCCTTTGCCGTTCCGCTTTAGCGAACGGACTAAAGTATGTAATTTCTACTGATCGGATGAGCTCCAGTCATCCGATCAGTAGAAAGTCCTGAGACTGGAAACTGAGACTGCCCACTTTCTTATATCCCCTTATAATTCAAATTCGATGGCATAAACTGCTCGATTACTTCCACTGAAACCTCTTTCCGGCGGGCATAATCTTCAACCTGGTCTTTGCCAACTTTCTCCAGACTGAAATATTTTGAATCGGGATGCGCAAAGAATTCTCCACTTACCGACGCGGTAGGAAGCATCATAAAATGTTCGGTCAGGGTCATTCCAATTTCTTCGGCTTTCAGCATATTGAAAAGGTTGCCTTTTTCGTGGTGTTCGGGACAGGCCGGATAACCCAATGCCGGGCGTATTCCCTGATAATCAACATGGAGCATTTCTTCCAGTGTCAGGTTTTCGTCAGGAGCAAACCCCCAGTATTCTTTGCGGACTTTTTCGTGCAAAACTTCTGCAAATGCTTCTGCCAGTCGATCTGCCAGCGCTTCGAGCAGGATGGCATTGTAGTCGTCGTGATCATCGTGGAATTGTTTTATCCATTTTTGGATACCCACACCGCCGGTTACGGCGAATGCTCCGAAATAGTCGGCTTTGCCACTTTCAATTGGAGCCACAAAGTCGGACAGACAATAATTGGGCGAACCGCCTTTTTTTGCTTCCTGTTGCCTGAGATGGTAAAAGCGGCCAATCTCTTTGGTGCGGGTTTCATCTTCAAAAATAACGATGTCGTCGCCATCGGCGTTTGATGGCCAGATACTGAAAACACCATTGGCCTGAACCATTTTCTTTTCGGCCATCTGATCGAGCATCCGGTTGGCATCGGCATACAATTTCCGCGCTTCTTCGCCCTGTAATTCATCATTCAGGATTTCAGGAAATTTGCCTTTCAGTTCCCAAACAAAAAAGAAGAAAGTCCAGTCGATGTATTTTCGCAGTTCCTGAATCGGAAAGTCAATCAGTTTCTTGACTCCGATAAAATTTGGTTTATAAATCGGTGTATTATTCCAGTCAATTTTAAATTTGTTGGCCCTTGCTTCTTCCGCAGTAAGGTATTTCTTCGCTTTTTTCTGACCGTGAAGATCTCGGATGGTCTGGTATTCGGCGCGTAATTCGGTCAAAAACTCTTCATTTCCTGAAATCAGGTTCGAAGCCACGCCCACAGCACGCGATGCATCTTTCACATACACCACCGGATGTTTGTATTGTGGTGCAATTTTAACGGCGGTATGTATTTTTGAAGTGGTTGCACCGCCAATCAGCAACGGAAGGTGAAAATTCCGGCGTTCCATTTCGGCAGCCACTTCCGACATAATTTCAAGTGAAGGTGTAATCAGACCGCTCAACCCAATGATGTCAACGTTTTCGCGAATGGCAGTTTCCAGTATTTTATCGGTCGGCACCATTACGCCTAAGTCGATCACATTGTAATTGTTACAGCCTAAAACCACGCCCACGATGTTCTTTCCAATGTCGTGAACATCGCCTTTAACGGTAGCCATCAGCACTTTTTTGCGGTTGTCAGTTGTGTCAAACTGATCTTTGTCGGCTTCAATATATGGCAGCAAATAAGCGACTGCTTTTTTCATCACGCGCGCTGATTTAATTACCTGAGGAAGGAACATTTTTCCGGCACCAAACAGGTCGCCCACCACGTTCATGCCATTCATCAGCGGACCTTCAATAATGTTAAGGGTTGGCTGATACAAAGGCAAAGCTTCGGCCATATCAATTTCGATGTAATCGGGCAAACCCTTTACCAGCGAGTATTCCAGTCGTTTTTCGAGCGGAAGTTCGCGCCATTCATCTTTACGTTCTTCTTTGGCGTCCTGCTCTTTCAGCGTCAATGCGAATTCAAGCAATTCTTCAGTGGCAGTCGGTTTTTTATTCATCACCAGATTTTCCACTTTTTCCAGAAAATCCTTCGGTATGTCGTCGTAAATCTGCAACATTCCGGGATTCACAATACCCATGTCAAGCCCGGCCTGTATGGCATGAAGCAGGAAAACAGAATGAATGGCCTCGCGCAACTGATCATTTCCGCGGAAAGAAAACGACACATTGCTGATGCCGCCGCTGGTTTTGGCGTGTGGCAGATTTTGCTTGATCCAGCGTGTTGCCTCAATGAAATCAACCGCATAATTATTGTGCTCTTCGATGCCGGTTCCGATGGTTAAAACATTGGAGTCGAAGATGATATCCTGTGGTGGAAAGTTAATTTCGTTCACCAGAATGTTGTAGGCGCGCTGGCAAATTTCGATGCGACGATCAAAAGAATCAGCCTGACCTTTTTCGTCGAAAGCCATCACTACCACCGCCGCTCCGTATCGTTTCAGACGTTGTGCCTGTTTCCTGAAAACCTCTTCGCCTTCCTTCATGCTGATGGAATTCACGATGGCTTTGCCCTGCAAACATTTCAGGCCTTCTTCAATCACCTCCCATTTAGAGGAGTCGATCATCACCGGAAGCCTTGCAATATCGGGTTCGGCCATTAGCAGATTCAGGAAAGTTACCATTTCCTTTTTGGCATCCAACATGGCATCGTCCATGTTCACGTCGATGATTTGCGCACCGTCGTCCACCTGGTTGCGGGCAATGGCAAGTGCTTCCTCATATTTTTCATCGCGAATCAGCCGTGCAAATTTCCGAGAACCAGCCACATTACACCGTTCGCCGATGTTTACAAAATTGGTTTTCGCAGTAATTGTAACTTGTTCCAAACCACTCAGTTTGGTATGCTTATCTTTCTTATGTGGGTGATGCGGTTCGGCTTTGGCTGCTATTTGTGCCAGTTTTCTGATATGATCGGGTGTCGTTCCGCAGCAGCCACCAATGATGTTTACAAATTTGTTATCCAGAAAATCGCCTACCTGATGGGCCATTTCATCCGGTGTTTCGTCGTATTCGCCAAATTGGTTGGGCAAACCGGCATTCGGATAAGCGCTTACAAAAAATGGCGCCTTCTTCGAAAGTTCTTCCAGATATGGGCGCAACTCTTTTGCTCCGAGCGAGCAGTTTAGTCCGATGCTCAGCATGTCGATGTGCGAAAGCGAAATCAGAAATGCCTCCACCGTTTGTCCTGAAAGAGTACGGCCGCTGGCATCGGTTATTGTTCCTGAAACCATTACTGGCAGTCGCATTCCGCGTTCTTCCAGCTCGTCTTCAATAGCAAATAATGCAGCTTTGGCATTCAGTGTATCGAATATTGTTTCAACAAGCAACAAATCAACGCCACCGTCGATCAAACCTTTCAGCTGTTCACGGTACGAAGCTTTCACCTGATCGAAGGTTACCGACCGAAAACCCGGATCATTCACTTCAGGCGATAATGAAAGGGTTTTGTTCATTGGCCCGATTGCTCCGGCCACAAAACGTGGTTTGGCCGGATTTTTTGCGGTAAACTCTGCGGCCACTTCAACAGCCAATTGAGCCGATTGCAGGTTGAGCTGATACACCCACTCTTCGATGTGGTAATCGGCCTGCGAAATACTGGTCGAATTGAACGTGTTGGTTTCAATAATATCGGCACCTGCATCCAGAAACTCAGCATGAATTGCCCTGATAATTTCAGGTTTGGTAATCGAAAGCAGGTCATTATTGCCTTTCAGGTCGTATTGAAAATCCTGAAAAATATTTCCCCTGAAATCGTCTTCCGACAGGCGGTATTTCTGAATCATGGTTCCCATGGCTCCATCGAGCACCAAAACCCGCGATTCGAGTTCTTTTCGTATATCTTTTTTTGTAGTCATCGTTTTGTCATTTAGTGAGCGGGTGACTCGAAGTCACCCGCTCACTTTCTATATTACTTTATCAATTTCATTTCAAACGTGCCACGAATCCCCATTTTATCGCGGCAAATAATTACTGCCGAAAGTATCTCCGGAAACTGCTCCGTTTGACCAATTACAGCCTGAACATCATCCGGAGTTTTCACCCGATTACCAAAGGCAGTTGCAAAAGCATCAGCCAGTGCAGTGTTCCTGCAAACAATCATGGCAGCATCTGCTTTCCCGAAGCTGATTGACGGTCCGACTGTTCCGGCAGAAGTACAAACTCCCAATGGCGATTCTTCAGCCTGAATTTCAATACCGATTTTCTCCGACAAAGGTGAATTTCCGGCATAAACCGACATCAGCAAATTGCGTTCAATCTTCAGGAAAATATCACCTCCATTTTCAACCACTAATTCCTGAATTTCAAATTGTTCCATCAGATGCCGGCCAACAGCTTCAGCAAAAACTCCTGCAACAGCAGCCATCGGTCCAACGCCTGCCCGGGTTGCTGCTTCGGTCATGACCTTAACAATCTCGGGGGCATTCGGTTCTTCTATGTGAGGTTCAAAGGTTTTCGCAAAGATCGGATCTTTTAACAGATATTGCTCCATCTCCGATCTTAATTCTTTGACCTTCAGTAAAGAAACGTTCTTCATTTCTTCCTGAAAAGAAGACGGATCGACACCAATCCACAAGTCCGTTTCCTTGTAATTTATCTCAAACGAACGAAACCGCTCCTTCGAAAACTGTTTGCGGTAGGTCCGGTAGCCTCCCCCGGCCCCTCCGAAGGAGGGGAGAAAAGAACCGGGTTGTATATGTTGTTGCTTTGTCAATTTGTTATTTAAAATATAGTCAATTCAACTATTTCGGTGCGCCGCACCTCTATTTCTCATCCCAGATAATTTTCTACAAATATTCCGGTGCGCTGCACCCAAAGTGGCGAAGCAAAGCAGCAGAGCTGCAAAATATTTGTAGGAATAGTGCAAAGTATTCCGATTTAAGGTGCAGAGCACCGAAATATATAACTTCTCACTACTGATATTTCAACAAATTAACGTTCAAAAGTCTCCCCTCCGGTGAGATTTACCCGCCTGCTTCGGGCAGGGGGTGGGGCTTTTACTCCCGAAAATCAATCTCAAACAAATTCAGCGGACAAGCCGGAACGCACAATTCGCAAACAATGCATTTCTCGGAGTCGAACTGAAGCTCCCAATTTACCGGATCCATTTCCAAAGCGCCGGCAAAACACACAGCAGTACAGTTTCCGCAATGAATGCACCTAACATGATCCCAGGTAATTTTCTTGTTCAGTGGTTCACAAGTTACATGGTTTTCTTCCAGATAGGCAATTCCTTTTTTCAGATTCGACGTGGTGGCTTCAAGTTCAAGCACCAAACTGCCGGTTTTTCCCGGACGAACTTCTGCTTTCAGGATATTTATGCGGATATCAAAGTCCTTTACCAAATGGTAACTCAATGGTTTGTCGCCACTTTGAGGCGGAAACTTCAGTACATATCTTTTTTTCTGCATCATTTTTATTTACGATTTACTATTTACTATTCATCTCAGACTCCGATCTCTTGTTTTCTTTTTCCTATTCTTTTATTTCTTTAAGCGATTTCAGTGATGTATTGGTCGGAAACATTTGTACCGGTTTGCTGATTTCAAACTCGCCAGCCAATATGGATTGTTTCAGCAATTCGGCAATTTTGCGTGCTTTGCTCAGGCTCGAAACCGGTGCTGTCCTGATCTTTTTCCCCTGAACTTCAATTTCTCCTGAACGCAATTCAGCATAAGTTACACGACCCAAAGCAGGAGTTCCATCAACGCCGTAATCGCATACCGTGGTTTGAATCTGTTCATTCCGGATGGAAACATTTTTAGCAATTTCGGCATTCAGCACCGGAATTGGAATGCCGATACCCACAAACAAACTCACTCCGTATTTTTCGTAATAGGCGGCCTGCAAAAACTCCGACGACATTTCTTTCAGATTGCCCATTACCGCCAAGGTGGCTGAGTTACTCATCGGAACACCAAATTCGTTTTTAGGTTTCGATGTGTTGAACTGCGTTCCGGGCCAAACCACAAAACCTTGCGTTCCGCCCAGAAAAATGCGGGTTCCGATGCCAATAGTTTTCATTTCAGGATCGTTCAGCAGCGGGCTTAATTCTCCTGAAGTTGAATATGTTGCATTGCGCAGGTTTGGGAGCAGACAACCCATGTAGGTGTAT
Organism: Prolixibacteraceae bacterium; assembly: GCA_036834745.1. Lineage (GTDB taxonomy): Bacteria > Bacteroidota > Bacteroidia > Bacteroidales > Prolixibacteraceae > Aquipluma. The sequence goes on along the minus strand of DAITNH010000145.1, from coordinate 5,690 downwards.
TTCATCTGCGAAGTTGAATTGACCGCCACATTGTAATTCTGGTAGGCATTACGCGGGTTGAACAAGACCATTTCGTTCACCGTTTCCTTGTTGATGATGGTTTTGATGTGTTTACGCGGATAACAGTCGGTACCTTTTCCCCAGGCTTCGAGCTCTATGTCTTTGCCGTCAATCAAATCCTGAATCACGTGTGCGCCGCCGTATTTGGGATTTTCAGGATCGCAGGCAGTCGCGCCAATGTAAGTATCAACAGCCGCCAAGCCTTCGTAGGCAGGGACTCCGTTCAACCTGATCTTTTCCATCCTGATTGGTGGATCGGCATGTCCAAAATTGATAATTGCGCCTGACGAGCACATGGCGCCAAAAGTCGCGGTAGTTACCACATCCACTTTTTCGGCAATTTCTTCAGGAGTGGCTGTAAGCGCCATTTGCGAGACTTCCTCAGCGGTAAGAACCACAGCCTCACCGCGTCTGATTTTTTCATTGATTTCTTCGTATGTTTTTTGAATGGCCATATAAGTATTTACTATTAAAGAATTTACGATTTACAATTTGTAAATATCATATTATCGATGCGTTGTAAGATGCACTAAGGTTGACTTCTCGATTTTTGATGTTTTAACGTGAAGGCGCAAAAGATATTTTTTCGCGGCTTTGTGTCTTTACGTTTCAATTAAGAAAATGACAAATTATCCATTCACTGTTCAACCATCTGTATAGAAGCCGGTAAAATGCAGCGAAACGCAGAATACAGATTATTCTGATTATTCCTTTTTGGAATAATTATTTTCAGTATCTTTGCAAAAACAAAAGAGGCTGCCTTTTCAGACAGCCTCTTTTGAAATGATCCATCAGTTCGAATGCTCAATCCTGATATTTTATCTTCTCAAGGTATCTGAGCAATTCGTTGAACCGGTCTTTCGAGGCAATTTGTTTTCCATATGGCGGCGATAAAACAATAAACCGATCCTTTTTTGAGAAACGCAACAGGAAATACAGGTTGACAATCTTGTTTCGGTGGATTCTGAAAAACCGTTGGTTGTCCTTTAATCTCTTTTCATACTCACCAAGGTTTACCGACGAACAGATGGGCTGGCTTCCGGCAATGTTCATGTAAAAATAGGTATATCTCCCCGATGCTTCCATGTAAACGATGTCTTTTGTATTGATAAATTCAGTGAAATAAACACCTTCCACCACAATCCAGTCAGGCAAAGCTGATTTGCGTCCCACATCGTACATTTGTGATACCATGGATACCAATTGATCCAACTTATGGAGAAGAACAGATCTGCTGATGTAGTCAATCTTTTCTTTTAGCTTTTCTTTGTCGAACTGTTTTGGAAGAAAATGAACCGATCCTGAATTATTCGCTTCTGAATATTGTTTTTCCTCTTCCGGAGCGCATAAAATGATGGTTTGGAATTTAAATCCTTCCGAAACGGCATTTCGGATTAATAGTTCTTTTGCAGTTTTTATTTCCGATTCGTCCGGGATATTTAGGATAAGTACCATTGGACGCAATCGTCCGATCATATTTTCAGCCTCCGACAATTGAGTTGTGTTACCAATAATGCGGACATTGGGCGCTACTTCCTGCAATATGAATTCAATTGACGTTTGTTGAAGTTTCGCATCTTCTACTATTATCGCGCTTATCTCATGCCTCATTCGAACAATGCTTTTGGTTTGTTGATTGACTTTTCAAGTTCAAACCATGACTTCAGCCAAAATCAACGAATTTTCGGTTGATGGACTTATCTCTGTTGATGGACTTATCTCTGTTGATGGACTTATCTCTTCTTTCACATCAAGCGCTTCGTAATCCGAGTTTTCCGACAGGAACTCCGGTACAATTTCTTTCATCCGGGTTACCAGCTGCACATCAGTCTCTATGTTCAGGTTTTTCACCAATTCGTTGATCTTGTCTTTTGTTCCTGCATAATCATAAGGTCTGATTCTCCCGATCATTATCTTTTTATGGCCGGTTGGCATCGCCTCTTCCGTTCCGGACAGCAATTCTTCAAACAATTTTTCGCCGGGGCGAAGGCCTGTTTCCACAATCTCTATCTCCTTGTGGGGGATGAAACCCGACAGCGATATCATTCGCACAGCCAGTTCGTATATTCGCACCGGACTACCCATGTCGAAAAGGAAAATCTCGCCCCCTTTGCCCATAAATCCTGCTTCCAGAACCAAGCTGCAAGCCTCTGGTATGGTCATAAAATAGCGGATTACTTCACGGTGTGTTACTGTAACGGGCCCGCCATTGCAGATTTGCCTTTTAAAGATCGGGATAACCGAACCATTCGAGCCAAGCACATTGCCGAACCGGGTGGTGATAAACTGGGTTTTCATTCTGCTTTGCTGACTCAGCGACTGTATATAAATTTCGCAGATTCGTTTGGAGGCCCCCATGATGTTGGTTGGGTTCACCGCTTTATCTGTCGAGACCATCACGAACTTCTCCACTCTATACTTTACGGCCAGGTCTGCTATATTTTTTGTTCCCCCTACATTGTTGTCAATCGCTACATAAGGTTGCAGTTCCATGATGGGCACATGTTTGTAGGCTGCCGCATGGTATATAATCTGCGGCTGGCATTGTATGAATATTCTATTCATTTTAAATGCATTGGTAACGTCGGCCACGAAAACCTCAAACCTGATATTGTCTAAAAGGGAACGAATTTCGTTCTGGATATCGAACACTGCCGATTCAGCCTGGTCAACAATGATGATGCTTTCCGGCTGAAGATATATCAACTGCCGCACTATTTCGGAACCAATGGAACCTGCACCGCCTGTGACCATTACGCGTTTGCCAGCAATTCCCCTCAAATTTCCTTCCAGCTTCAGCGAAATAGGCTCGCGCCCTAACAGGTCTTCTATTCGCACATTCCGGATCTGCCCGTTTGCTGATTTGCCGTTGAGCAAGGAGGATGGATCAGAAACTTCTCTTACCTTCAGGTGAGCGGCAAGACAAAGGTCCACAATTTCACGCTTTCGTACGATATCAATTCTTGCCGGCGATATGGCCAGTATCATTTCTTTTACTTTTTGTTCTTTGATTACTTTGGAGAATGCCATTTCCGGAGAAAATACAGTTGCCCCTCCAACCTTGCTTTTCCAAAGGACTGGATTATCGTCGATGTAACCAACTATCTTGTAATGGATGTTGGCGTCTTTCATAATCACGCTTTTAGCAATCCTGCCCATTACACCGCAACCGTATATCATCACATTGATGGTATCGTTCGGTTTGCTGATAAGATTCCGGTAGATGTACTGAATCAGGAACCGGAAAAAGACCATCAGGGATACCGACAAAAAGAAGTGCACGATGATGACCGACCAGGGAATAAGCAATTGAGGCATCCATCCATGGCCCCAATAGCTGATGGCGAAATATCCACCCGAATAAAGAAGGTGGGCTTTTATCAGTGTCATTGCATCCTGGCTTGTTGTATGACGGATGATTCCACGATGGGGTTTGAAAATGATTGCTCCCAGCAAAAAAACCGGAAATCCTGCCATTAACTGTAGCATCATCATCGAAATATCCACGAATTCCGAAACCAGGTTGAAGCGAAGCAGATAGGTAAATAAAAAAGTTGAAGAGGCAATTCCCATATCTGCCATCAGAACAATCCATCTGGGAAGATAACGTTTTTCGAGTAGGTCTTTTATTTTTTTTTGCACGACTTTTTGGGGTTGGGCAAATTTGTATAAAGTATTTGAGACTGACATGTTTGGGGTTTTTTTTCAGTGCAAATTTAATCCAATAATGAATTATATTTACAGTGGTTATGTTTTAAATTTAATAAAAATTTATGAAATGTATGATTAACGTGACGAACTGGTCGTTTTTCGTGTCGAATGGTAAAATTTCTATCAAATTATTTTATAGTTATTTCAGTAGTAGTGTTCATCTCTTTTAAATTATAGTGCTGAAAACATTTTCACTATGCAAAGTTAAATCTCAAATGGAAGAAAAACATTACATGATTTTTAAAAATAGTTACATTATTCACACATTGCGGGAGCGATGTGTGAATGATGTAACTTAACTCACCCTGAAATCCGGTGATCGGCTAATTACGCTTTTATCGGATGACTAAGGGAATAAACAGGATGCTAAATATCAACCACCACACCCATGCTGCCGCTAAAAAATGTTTTCGATGAAGGTGCTTCAACGCCACTGTTGTTGCTTTCCCACCAGGTACGCGAAAAGCCCAGGCTGCCAACCAACCTGAAGTAATTAAGCAAAGCAGCCTTGCGGATCTTCCAGTCGAATTTCATTTCCGATGAAACGGTCCAGTCGTAAATACCATCTTTGGTAAAGTCAAGCAGCGGATAGTTATAAATATCATCTCCAAACTGATGGCGGTAGATGTCTCCATAAATCTGATACACATTGCTGCTTGCCAAATCGTTGGTTCCATGCATTATTAGCCGGTTATCGAGCGACAGTATCAGATCAGGTACCGCAATATTTACCAGCGACCAGTTTATTTCTCCTGAATTGGGAGGCAGGTAAAAACCCAGGTTAAACCCATCGTTCATATAAGTCATATCCAGCGGACGTGAAGTAAAAGTGTTGAATCTGTCGTCAGGATAATGCGTGTAAACAAAAGGGGTGACCCTTGTATATTTCAAGGTGGAGCTTGTTCCCGGAATGATTCCGGATAACAGGTTTGTTTTTAATCCAAGCTGCCATGCATAACGGTTCCGCGGCATCCGCAGCAATGATCCCGATTTGGTGAAACTAAATTCATCATTGAAAAAGCTCAGCCATGTTTTTCCAATTTTTGGTATCCTGAAAGCAATGTCGATGCCCATCGAAAGGTTATCGTAATCGCCTACTTCAACTTCAGAAAAATGTGAAAATACAAACGGCATTAAATAAGAAGGCTCGAGCCTTTTCGACCAGATATTGCCCGCTGATGCAGAAACCTGAAGCCATTTGGCAGGAGTGAATTCTAGCAGGTGCAATGTAAACAGGTTTTGCGAATCGCCCAGGTCGTATCCGTAAATGTTCTTTTTATATCCTGAATGGTTGTTCGCGTAATTGAAAAGCGAACCGGTCAGCAAAGAATACCTGAGCCACTTTACAGGTTCCAGTTTTAGTTCGATCCCCGGAAATCTTCTGGCCGAAGCGGAAAGTACCAGGTTGCTCTGCTCATGCCCCCACGACCGGCTTTGATTGTTCATGCTGATTTGCAATCCACCATTGTACCAGCTTCCATTCAACTCGGTATAGTAAATCATACCAATTGCCATTTCTTTCGTAATATTCGAATGACCTGCACTTTTATCTGAAATGATGGCGTGGGTATAAAGTGTCTGATAATTGAACTGGTAGGGTAAAAAGGCATAACCGGTTGATTGAAAAGGAAAATTTACCCGCTGGTCTTTGGTGTACGACTGATAAAAAATATCGGGCGCCAGTTTCTCAATGGCTGCTCCCATCGAACCATGAAAGGTAAGGTGTTCGCCAACATCGCCCGACAAATAAGGCAGAATAATATTGCTCGTTGTCCAGGTGGCATCATCACCGGCGCCTGAGCCAACCGATGCTTCGGCTCCTATACCAACAATTCCAAATCCATCCTTTGCGGCTTGTTTGTAAATCGGCAATCCGTTCGATGCGTTGGTCAAATCAGCGATGAAACTGTTTATTGCTT
>DAITNH010000144.1:0-12545 GCA_036834745.1 Prolixibacteraceae bacterium | reverse complement strand
CCGTTGAAGGCGAAAATTGCAGCGAACCAGTTAAGTTCTTCGATAACAAATGCTTCGGATAAGTTTTTCGTTTGAGTACCGCATACTCTAAAAGCGGGAGATTCCGGAAGGAGTTTCCCGCTTTTTAAAATAAACCATATTAAATATTAACATATAGGACACCAAACCAATCAAATCCATCATGCTTTTTATTTGTGTATTTATGATCATTCAGTTTAGTGCACAAATCATCACTGAAAATCAAACAGAACAATCCGACCTATATTATCTGGATGTTGGCAGAACATTTAACCCCTGATTTTCCTTCAATTCAGGCGACAATTGAAATTCATTCCAATTAATTGTATATTTAAAACCAATCCCGACGGCTGAAAGCCCACCGAACGTTTATTAATTAGCGATTATGCAAGGAATATCAACATATATATACAAACAACTGTCCTACTTCTTCGCATTCATTTTATTGCCTGCAACAGTTGTTTCTTCAGCTGAAATAATCAATATAGGAGTTCCGCATATACGCAATTATCCGAAAAAAGAATACAAAGCCGGCACTCAGAACTGGTCGATTTCGCAAGACAAAAAGGGTTTTATGTATTTTGGCAATAACGAAGGCCTCCTGATTTTTGATGGAGAAAGCTGGCAACTGCACCGGATGCCGAATTCGTCGATTGTACGATCGTTATACATAGCCGAAAACGGACAGATTTATATTGGCGCCTATAATGATCTCGGGAAAATGGTTACTGACAGTTCAGGGAAAATGCAATTCCGGTCGTTAAAAAAATACCTTCCGGCTGATTTTCTAAATTTCGACGACATCTGGAATATCACCACTTTCGAAGATCAGATCGTTTACCAATCGTACAATTGTGCTTTCCTGTTCAGAAATGATTCAACAGTCACCATCATTAAAGCTCCTGTAAGGTTTCAAAATTCTTTTCAGGTAAACGGACATTTATATTTAAACGATATCGAAAAAGGATTGATGGAATTTGCCGGCAATACTTTAAACACGTTGAATAATTGCGAAAAAATCAGAGGCGAGGAAATATGGTCGATCTTACCTTTTAATAATAGCAATGATTTAATGATTTGTACGCTGAATAAAGGTATTTTCATATACAACGGTAAGGAACTGAAAGAGTGGTCTGTTTCTGTTAATGCCCTTTTTAAGCAGAGCCAGATTTTCAGCGCGACCATCATTCAGGATAAATATTACGCCATAGGAACCATTCAGGATGGAGTCATTATTATCGACGAATCCGGAAATATCATTCAGCATGTAACCCGGCAAAAAGGCCTTCAAAACAATACCATTTTAAAAACTTTTACCGATAGGGCCGGAAACCTCTGGCTCGGACTCGATAACGGAATCGATTACGTGAACATCAATTCTCCCATCACATTTCTTCAGCAATCGGATGGTATCGGGGCAGGATACACTTCTATTATTTATCGGGGGAAAATTTATCTTGGAACCAATCAGGGACTATTCGTAAAAGACTGGAGCAACTACAATCAAAATAACGAATTCAAACTAATTTCCGGTACGAACGGACAAGTATGGTATTTAGGCATCCATGATGATGTGCTGCTTTGCGGTCACAACAATGGCACGTTTATCATATCCAACCAAGAAGCCCGCCAAATCAGTAAGATACCGGGGGCATGGAAATTTCACACGCTCAAACGTTTCCCCGGTTATTTGATTGGCGGAACATACAGTGGCCTTATTCTTTACAAAAAAGAGAATAAAAGCTGGGTATATTCCGGCAAAATCAAAGATTTTAGTGAGTCATGCCGCGTATTTGAGGAAGATGAAAATGGCGATTTATGGATGAGTCATGGTTTTAAAGGTATCTTCAAGATCACTATTGGAAACACTCTGGACAGCATTCCGTCATTTCGGTTTTATACTTCCAAAGATGGATTGCCCACCAACTACAATCTGAATGTATTTAAAATCAAAGGAAAAGTGGTGGTTACCACAAATGTGGGCATTTACGAATACAACCAAAAGAATGACCGGTTCGAGCGTTCAACTTATTTTAATCAATTATTAAGTCCGTTAAAAGATATCTCCTTCCTGAAAGAAGACCAAAGTGGAAATATCTGGTATATAGCATGGAATCTGGGAAAAAACGCAGCGGGAATTTTTCGTATTCAGGAAGATATGAGTTACAAACAGGTGAGCACTCCTTTTGCTTTGCTTACTGGAAGGTTTATCAGCGGATTCGAATCGATCTACTCGTATTCTGACAATCATATTTTCCTTGGTATCGAAGAAGGATTTGCTCATTATTCGCCTGTTACCAATTTTAATCATAGTCCTGAGTTTTCTGCTTATATTAACAAGGCTTCCGCACTTTATCTTGACAGTACTTTTTTTTACGGCAATTATTTCAGCAGTCAGGTTGAAAATGAGCTTCCTATGTTTAATTTCCCCTTTAAAGATAATGCATTCAGATTTTCATATACTTCTCCATCATTTGAAAACCCGGGTGATATTGAATATAGTTATAATCTCTTAGGATACAACAACAAGTGGTCTGAATGGAGCAATACCCCATTCAACGAATTCGCCAACCTACCTGCAGGTGATTATATTTTTACGGTAAAAGCCCGCAATCAGATGGGTATTGAAAGTTCTACTGATAGTCTGAAATTCGAAATCAGGCCCCCTTGGTATCAATCGGTATATGCCTATATTGGTTATTCCCTTGCATTTATTGGGATCGTTTTTTTTATTATCTGGATTGTACTAAAACGTATTGAAATATCGAAAAGGAAAGAACGGTTAAAAAACCTAAGCACATACCGCCTGAAAGAACATGAATATATGAGGCAGGCACTGGTTTCGGAGAAGAAAATCATAAGCCTGAAGAACGAAAAACTCAGGATTGAAATGATTCATCGCGACAAGGAGCTGGCCAATCAAACCATGGACCTGATTGTAAAAAACAAATTTCTTGTAAAAATTAAAGAGGAATTGGAAAAATTAAAAAAGTCAACCTCCGATGAATTCCTGAAAGATAAAATTTCGTCATTGATTAACAAGATCGACAAAGATATTGACCATAAAAAACAATGGGAAGTATTTGAGACCGCTTTCGACGAAGTTCACGAGGACTTTTTAAACAGGCTAAAAATACTTCACCCTAACCTCACCCCAAAAGAATTAAGATTATGCGCCTATCTGAGAATGAATATCTCAACTAAAGAAATAGCTCCACTGATGAATATTTCGATTCGCGGAGTTGAAATCTGTAGGTACCGGGTTCGGAAAAAATTGAACATTGATCGTGATCAAAACCTGACCAGCATGATACTGGATTTGTAATAAAAAAAGACTTGTGTATCTAAATTCTACTTCTGTTGTATTACCTGTTATTTACTGATAATACATATATTCCTATATTACAAACACATACCATTTTTCTTGATGTATAATTGATGTAATGCGATTTTGCGTTAGATGTAATATTGCTGTACCATTATTTATTAAAACTGTTTACATTGATTTAACTTTGCTTAACGAAAATTAACAGCCAATTAATGTTTAAATTATTTTTTGTTTAGAATCCATTTCTAAAACTTTATTTATGAAAAAATGGTGGTTCATTCATGGTTCAGTGCCATGGGTAAATGAAAATTTCAGAAAGATGAAACTAACAGTTTTATTAGTGAGTATCTCGGTAGTGGTAGGCTTTGCCAGCGAAAGTTATGCACAGTCGGAAAAACTAAACAGAACTTCCTTGTTGCAAGATTTAGGGCAACAGCTAACCGTTTCCGGTAAAGTAACAGATAAAAACGGTGATCCTTTATTCGGTGTTACTGTAGCAGTAAAAGGTACAACTATTGGAACTATTACCAACATTGAGGGAATGTTTACACTGTCCGTTGTGGCAGGAAACACTTTGTCATTATCAATGATAGGATTCCATACTCAGGAGATAATTGTAAGTGGCACTGCACCAATTAATGTGATACTGGCTGAAGAACTGGTTGCAATTGATGAAGTTGTGGTTGTAGGCTATGGATCTGTTAAAAAAAGAGATCTTACCACTTCAGTAGCTACTGTTTCTACCAAGGATATTAGCGAAAGACCCATAATATCAGCCGCTTCTGCCATTCAAGGTAAAGCTGCAGGTGTTACAGTAGTCCAGCCGAGTGGTGAGCCCGGAGCAGGTATGGTCGTTCGCGTTCGCGGAAATAGCTCAATAAGTGCAAGTAATGATCCATTATATGTCGTCGATGGCGTTCCGATGAACGAAATCAACTTCCTGTCGCCAAACGATATCGAAAGTATGCAAATTTTAAAAGATGCTTCTTCTGCCGCCATATATGGTTCGAGAGCATCCAATGGGGTAGTGTTGATTACCACTAAAATGGGTTCAAAAGGGGAAGCAAAAATATCATTCAACGCACATGCCGGTACTACTCAGGTTGTTAAACATTTACAATCGCTGAATACTGCTCAATATAAAACATTGATGGATGAAATTGGCGCGGTTACCTTACCTGATGGATTGACCGATCAAACCGATTGGTTTAAAGAAACATTCAGAACCGGTGTTACACAAGATTATCAATTGGCTATTTCTAATTCATCCGACAAAATGAAATACTTTGTTTCAGGAGGGATGACGAACGAATCAGGTGTTATTCCAGTAGCTTACTATAAACGATATAATTTACGGGCAAACCTGGAAAATCAGATTCGAACCTGGTTTAAATTGAATACCAATCTGGCATATTCTGACTACACCAACAACGGAATAATATCAGGAACAGGAGCCAATCGGGCAGGTGTAATCTTATCGGTTATTAATACACCAACTTATGCTCCCATTTGGAATCCTGCAATCCCAACACAATATTACGATAATTATTATGGCGCACAAGTGACCCATCCTGTGGAAAATATGTCACGATCGGAAAACAACAAAAGTAATAGCAATCGGTTTGTGGGAAGTGCAAGTGGTGAAATCACGTTTTTCCCGGCACTAAAACTCAAATCGTCCTTGTCGTTAGATCGCGTTTATTATAATTCTACAAGTTTTTTAGATCCAATCAAAACTTCATGGGGACGAACCAATTATGGTCAAGCTTCCGATAACAGATCATTGAGTTCAATTATGGTTTTTGATAATATTATGACTTACGATAAAGGGTTTAAAAAACACAACCTGAGTGCAATGGGCGGAACATCATTCACTTCCTCTGCATGGAATCAAAGCTATATGTCGGCTTCGCACTTTGGGACCTCTGATATTCTAACATTAAATGCAGGTAATAAAATTGAACAGGGAAGCGGAACATCTGCTTCCGATTGGGCCATTATGTCTTTTCTGGGAAGGCTAGCTTACAATTATGACAGCAAATATCTGCTCACTGTCAACTTCCGTGCGGATGGTTCTTCCAAATTGGCTCCAGGTCATAAATGGGGTTATTTCCCTTCTGCATCTGCTGCATGGAGAATTTCATCTGAAGACTTTATGAAAGATATAAAATTGGTTAGTGATTTAAAACTCAGAGGTGGTTGGGGACAAACGGGTAATCAATCGGGAATTAGTGATTATGCTTATTTACAACGCTATAACATCAGACGCCTGCCATGGTGGGATAAAAGTGGTTTATACACCGATGCCGTGCCTGGCTTGGCAATCGCGAATATGAAAAACTCAGATTTGACCTGGGAAACAACCACTCAATCCAACATTGGAATAGATTTATCCATTCTCGAAAGTCGCGTAAATCTTACTCTTGATGCTTACTACAAATACACCACAAATTTATTGATGGATGTACCTCTACCCTCAACTGCTCCCGTTGGAAGTTTGACACGTAATGAGGGAGAAATGAGTAACAAGGGGATTGAAATCGCCTTAAGCACTAAAAACTATACCGAAAAATTCAAATGGGAAACTGACTTCAATATTTCTTTTAACAGGAATAAGGTTGAAAAACTGACCCTTCAACAGAAATATTATTTAGCGGAATCATCAACAGGTGAAAAAGTTGTACTCTTGACACCGGGTCAACCATTGGGCGTTTTCTATGGATATATTTCCAAAGGAGTAGATCCTGAAACTGGAAATTTGATTTATGAAACTACGAATGCAGATGGAACTCCATCATTGAGCGAGCGTACAATTATTGGAGATCCCAACCCTAAATTTACGTATGGCTTAACAAATAATTTTTCTTATCAGGGATTTACGCTGAATTTATTCCTTCAAGGTTCTTATGGAAATGACATTTACAATATCTCGCGCATGGAAACCGAAGGAATGTATGATGCCAAAAATCAATCTGTTGCAGTGCTCGATAGGTGGGAGCGCCCGGGAATGGTCACCTATATGCCAAGAGCAGTAGCTACAAAAGAAAATTTACTGACATCTACCCGCTTCGTGGAAGATGGTAGTTATTTACGGTTAAAAACACTCACTCTGTCTTACAATTTGGCAAGTAAGTGGTTGAAAAAAATGAACATAACTCGTTTGCAACCCTATTTTACTACAACGAATCTATTGACTTTGACTAAATATAAGGGATTTGATCCGGAAGTTAGTCAATATGGGGGAAGTGCCACTGTTCAAGGGATTGATTATGGCACCTATCCTCAATCGAAGAGTTATGTAATTGGCTTTAATGTGGAATTTTAACAGTTACAAAAATGAAAAAAATAATAAAACTGGGCTATTTAATAGTTATTTCCCTTTTGTTAAGTGCTTGTTCACTCAATCTTGATCCTATTTCAGATTTTAGCGAACTCAATGTGGGTGGAAGCGACAGCACTGGTGGAACTGTAAAGTTCAAGACCAAAGCTGAAATGAAAACCCAATACGATAATATGTATAATCAATTATCGACAAACAAAGTTGAATCATGGATACTGGATTATTTAATATACTCCGATACCCATGCTGATAATTCCTACCGTGGTGCAACCGATCTTGAATTAACACAGTTAGAGCAACAAAGGCAAGACGGCAATAACAAAAATATTAACCGCGATTGGGATAATTATTTTGGAATCGTAGGAGCCGCCAACAGCGTGATATGCAATATTGATTCTGTTCCCGATGTCGCTCTCACCCTGGCCGAACGCAAACTATGGAAATCGGAAGCCCTGGTATTACGATCAATGATTTATTTTGACTTAGTTCGTCTGTGGGGCGATGTGCCGTTAATTTTGGTGGAACCTCCAGCAATAACGTCGGCCAATATTGAGGAAGTATATCCATTGTATTATCCTAAGAAAAATACTACTGCTGAAATTTATGCACAAATTATCAAGGATTTGAATACTGCATTAGAACCAGGTGGGGCACCCGCAATTGATAACACAAATAAATTCAAATTTTCAAAAACAGTGGTGAATGCATTGCTGGCAAAAATATATGCTGAGGCGCCTGTCAGAGATTATGCCAAAGTAGTTCAGTATTGCTCTGAAGTCGAAAAAGATGTTTCACTGGTAGCTAATTATGGCGATTTGTTTGATATGAATGCGGCCAATACAGATGTTAAAAACAGAAATACGTCAGAATCTATTTTTGAAATTACCTTTTCCGGAGGTGGAAATTGGGTAACATGGATGTGTGGTATAGATCTCTCAAGCGCTACCAGCAAATACGATTGGGCAAAGTGGTTTACACCTTCGCGTGATTTGACAGCAGCATTTGATAAAGCCGGTGACACGGAACGAAAAAAACAAACCATCGTCAATGCCGACGTAATCTGGAGTAATCATTATCCTTCAAAGGGTTATCCATTCATGTATAAATATCGCTCTAAATTTCATAGTGTTATAAAAATGCGACTGGCAGATATTTTATTGCTGAAAGCTGAAGCTTATGTTGGCCAAGGGAATACTGCTGATGCCACTACATTGGTTAATCGCATTCGTACACGGGCAAAACTTGCCAGTTTGACTACGGTTACAGCCGATGATGTTTTAAACGAAAGAAGGTTGGAATTAGCATTTGAAGGACAGCGCTGGTTCGATTTAGTTCGCACCGGAAAAGTTTTTACTGTGATGAATACTTTGAACAGCAGGGATGTTGGTCGTTTGCCAATGAATGTTTTGACAGAAGAAAAAACCCTGTTGCCAATACCACAACCTCAAATTGACAAAAATCCATCTATGCTTCAAAACACTGGTTATTGATTCATTCAATAATTTTTAATCGACAAAAATTAGGAAGTCATGAAAAATACAATAAAATACATATTACTGATTTGCATATCCTTTGGCTTTTGGGCTTGCAGCAACGAAGATATTGTTGTAAGGTATCCAAGTTCAACCCCAACAATAGAAATAGCAACAGTATCTGAGAGTGTAATCACTTATGGTGATTCAATTCACTTGCATGTGGATGTTTCTGATAAGGTAGCCCCTTTATCCACTTTAGCGGTTAAAGTAGTTGTTAATAACGAAGTGGTAACTTCCGAGCTGATTAGAACAAAAGGAAATCAGGCCAGTATTAAAAGAACCTATGGAATACCCTTTGTTGCCAATCGTCCTGATAACGAACCTGTAAAAATTTATTTAACTTCCACCAACGTAAGTGGAATCGAGAAAGATTTGATTGTAAGTACAACGATTGCAAAACGGCCACCCATTACCGATTTGTATATTGTTCCCAATTTTGGACAAGGTGTATCGGCTCAACTTATTTTAACGGATGCTGCAAATTATATTTATAAAGTTACCGGTTTGGATTTTAGTACTTCCTTTAACTACAAGTTAGCTACAAAGCTGGATAAATTCAAAAGAATTGACTGGACAGGAATGGTATTTGGGCTGGTAGATGTTGGAACAGGAAAAATTGGCTTGATTGATCAGACTGGAAGCTCTATAAATGCTACAGATGGTACATTGGTTGGTATTTCGGAATTCACGTTCGATGCCCTTAAGTTTACAGCTAAAGTTGGTGGAAAATTGCTGGAGCCTGCAACTACACTTGATATTAATCTGGACTTGCCGGCACTGGTGATGTCTGCCAGGAATTTCAGGGGTGGAAATGTCTATTTTGGAGAAAATGTTGAAGTAACCTTTTCAGGTATCTCTACTGATCTTGCAAACAGTTTATCACCAGATTATTTCCAGAAAACCGGAACAAACACCGCTAAATTCTTAGGAAAAACCGGGCTTTACAAAGCCTATTTTCTGATTGAAGCGAACTATATGTACATTGAGCAACAACCTGAAGCACTCTATCCTGAAGCGCTGTGGATATGTGGAACAGGTTTTGGACGACCTTCTGCTCCTTACATGACTACTTCAAGCTGGAACTGGAATAGTCCGCTGGATTATATCGCTTGTCGATTGGTTTCACCGGGTATTTATCAGGCAACTATGTACTGCAAGAACACACCAAACACAGGCACAGGCAAATATGGCAGACTTGATTTCAAATTCTTCCACAAACGTGGTTGGTGGGATGGACACGAAGAATGGGCTTCGAAATATACAGTCTCTCCCCCTTTCCTTGGTCCTGCAGAAACAAATGGAAATGTGAATGTATTGAGCGCTGCTGTGGTTGAAGGAGTATATCGTATCACACTCAATCAGAACAATATGACTATTAATGCTGTAAAAATTCCTTAAATAAACTTTGTTCGGTGACAGTTTGTCTCCGAACAAAAATTTTAGCAAATCAAATCTATGAGCAAATCAAAGTTTTTAATTGCTGCGACATTTTTCATGAGTATGTTTCTTTCATCTTGTAAAGCAGAAGAGAAAAATACGCCGACTATTCCCCCTGGAAAGAGTGATGTTGAAGTATATGTAACAACAGCAAATAAATCTATGCTTTTTACCAGTATTCCTCTAAGTTTCAGCACAAAGCCAAACATGGCTGTGGAAACCACCATTACGATGAAACCTTCAGAAACATTTCAGGAAATTGATGGATTTGGCGCAGCAATTACAGGATCTACCTGTTACAATTTGCTGAAAATGACACCGTCAAACCGTTCAAAGTTACTGAAAGAAACATTCGATCCTGTATCTGGCATGGGTTACAGCTATATTCGTATTTCTATCGGTTGTTCCGATTTCTCAATGGACGAATACACCTGTTGCGATGCTCCCGGTATTGAGAATTTTGCTGTTCATGAACTTGACAAGCGCGACCTTTTTCCAATTCTGAAAGAGATTTTGGCGATCAATCCCAAAGTAAAAATACTCGCTTCTCCCTGGACATGTCCTCGTTGGATGAAGGTGAATAATCTGGTCGATTTGCGACCTTACAATTCATGGACAAGTGGACAGCTTAACCCAATTTATTATCAGGATTATGCAACCTATTTTGTCAGATTTATTCAGGAAATGAAGAAGGAAGGTTTTAATATTGATGCCATTACCATTCAAAATGAACCGCTGAATCGTGGCAATTCGGCATCGCTGTATATGTCGTGGCAAGAACAAGCTTCGTTTGTCAGGACGGCCTTGGGACCTAAATTTTCGGATGCGGCTTTAACCACCAAGATCGTTGTATTTGATCATAACTACAACTACGACAATATTTTCGATCAATTAAAGTATCCCGTGAAAATTTATGCAGATCCAGAGACAGCCAAATATGTTGATGG
Organism: Prolixibacteraceae bacterium; assembly: GCA_036834745.1. Lineage (GTDB taxonomy): Bacteria > Bacteroidota > Bacteroidia > Bacteroidales > Prolixibacteraceae > Aquipluma. Next base: position 1,940 of record DAITNH010000144.1, on the reverse strand, counting down.
TGCAGCTTATCATGCATATGGAGGTGACAAGAGTGAACTGATGAATGTTCATAATGCCTATCCCAGCAAAAATCTTTATTTCACCGAGATGTCTATCGGAAGTTGGAATTACTCTTTCGAAGGTGATTTGATGTGGAGTATGCGTGAATTAGGCATTGGCACTCTCAATAATTTTAGTAAATCTGTCATTGTTTGGAATTTTATGCTCGACGAAAAAGGAGCTCCTAATCGTCCGGGTGGTTGTACAACCTGCTATGGCGCAGTAGATGTAAATACAAAAGACTACGCTACTTTAGACCGAAAATCACATTTTTATGTTATTGGTCATCTTTCGAAAGTAATTTCACCAGGTGCAACTCGAATCGGTACCAGCGGATTTCAAGTCAGTGGATTATATTACACTGCTGTTAAAAACACTGATGGGACTTATGGTGTAGTACTTCAAAACGATACCGATAAATCGATAAAAATAACATTAGCGGATGATAACCATTCGTTTATTTATACCGTGCCTTCAAAGAGTATTGCTTCCTGCAAATGGAAAAAATAGTACAAATAATTGAAGTATTGGTGTTTAAAATAACCAATTTGTTTTTTTGTTATGAGTGAATTTCAAATAAGTTTAAACAATTAAAAACTATTATTATGAAAAGAATCTTTACTTTCATGATTGCTCTTTTGAGTATGTTTGCCGTTCAGCAATCAGCTTTGGCACTGACATACAGTGTTACTGTTCCTGCCGGAACCAATGCGTGTTTTATTGCTGGTAATATGAATGGCTGGAGTCAAAAACCTATGACAAAAGTAGATGCTACGCATTATACTATTGACTATCCCAATTCAGTAGCCACTGATGAATACAAGTATTGCAGTGGCCCGGACTGGAAATATGAAGAATGCGATGCAGCCGGAGTTAAGTTAGCTGCAAACCGCAAATATGCAGCTGCTGATGTTGTTGCAAATTGGTTGGTAGTGTATGATACTGCCAATGAAAAAGATGTCACAATTGAAGTTTTGACTCCGGCGACAACAATTGAATGTTACATCGTTGGTAATTTTAATGGTTGGGCTAGTCCTGCAGCTGACTTTAAAATGACTAAAGGTGCAACTACCGTTGATGGAATCGTTTGGACTAAAACCGTCCACACCTTGGATGTTACTACATTGGAGTACAAGTTCACTGCTGGTCCTGCGTGGGATTATCAACAATCAACCCCATCTGCTAATTTTAAATTTGCAACAGATGGTGGAACTGTTATTGTAACTGCCTTCAAAGCAATTTTCGATCCTTCAAAAACAGGCGATATCCACATTACGGCTACCGTTCCTGCCGGCACAACAGTCTGCTGGATTCAAGGAAGTTACTTAGGATGGGATATGACAAAAGCTGTTAGAGGAACGAAAAATGCAGATGGTACTTTTTCGTTTACTGTTCCTATGGTAATGTCTATTGAATATAGATTGTACAACTTACCAGATTGGAGTCATCCAGAAGCAGACGATGCAGGTGTAGAACGTGCAAATCGTTTAGCCGCATTTCCGGCTGATGCAAATATTAGCATCACAGTAGTGAAATGGAAAACACCAGTATTGGGTATGATTTACAACGTTACTGTTCCTGCCGGAACCAACGCATGTTTCATTGCTGGCAATATGAATGGATGGAGTCAAAAACCTATGACAAAAGTAGATGCTACGCATTACACAATTAACTATCCGAATGCAGTAGCCACTGATGAATACAAGTATTGCAGTGGTCCGGACTGGAAATATGAAGAATGCGATGCTGCCGGAGTTAAGTTAGCTGCAAACCGTAAATATGAAGCTGCTGATGTTGTTGCGAATTGGTTGGTAGTGTATGATACTGCCAATGAAAAAGATGTCACGATTGAAGTATTGACTCCGGCGACAACCATTGAATGTTACATCGTTGGTAATTT
>DAITNH010000143.1:0-12694 GCA_036834745.1 Prolixibacteraceae bacterium | reverse complement strand
AAAGTAGCTTCCTTTTTCGCGGGATCGGCTATAAAATTTTCGGCACAGAACGTAATGAATTCATCGGCAGTTCCATCGGCATCGCGCCAAAGAGAGGCGGCATGTTTGACACCTTTTTCGGTCAGGGCAGCATCACCGCCCGGATTCTTTTCATTAATGGCTTTGATGGCCGCGAAAACGGTGGCTTCGGAAATTACGACCAGAGCACCTTGTTTCTTTTCGGTTTTCTGACAAGCTGAAATCATAACAAAACAGGCTAAAATGAAAATGAAATTTTTGATCATACCGTATGTGAGTTTTGGGTTGTACAATTGAAAGCCCCAAAATACCAAAAAATAAAACATTAATGCTATGATGTTTGGCAGGGTGGGGAAGGAGAATTGAGAAAGATTCCTTATATTTAATTAAAATCCTAACCTATTATGAAAACGCTAAAGTACTTCGGATTTATTCTGCTTGCCGCAGTTCTGCTTTTTGCCGGATTTATTATTTATTCACAGATTACATTTTACAATCCGCCACAGGAACTGGTTTTAAATGAAAATTCGGAACCTGACACGATTCGCTGCGACTCAACCTTCAGTATAATGTCGTGGAACATTGGCTATGCCGGATTGGGCGAAAACATGGACTTTTTCTACGACGGTGGTAAAAAGGTGCGCGACACTTATGAGCGAACAGTCACCAACCTCGATTCAATCAATCAATTCCTGAAACGAAATTCATCGCGGACATTCATCCTGATTCAGGAAGTTGACCTTCATTCGAAACGTAGTTATTACCTGAACGAGATGGACACGATTGTCAGTCACACCGATTTTCACTTCGCTTTTGCACCAAACTATCTGGTTGATTTTGTGCTGATTCCTCCCAATTCTCCAATGGGAAAAGTCAATTCAGGAGTAATGAGTTTAAGCAAATACTTTCCTGAAATTTCCAAAAGACATGGTTATCCGGGTATGTTTGGATGGCCGGTCAGGCTGTTCAACCTTCGCCGATGCATGTTGGTAAACCGATATCCCACCAGCAACGGAAAGGAATTCGTCCTCATCAACACGCACATGTCGGCATTTGACGATGGCAGCCTTAAGAAACAGGAAATTCAATACCTGAAGGATTACGTTTTGACTGAATTTGCTGCCGGAAATTATGTGGTGGTTGGCGGCGACTGGAACCAATCGCCACCGGATTTTCCATTGACAAAATTTGGTGAAAACTATCAGTCGGAGTCATTTCTTTTGACCAACATTGCTGCCGGTTTTATGCCCGGCGACTGGAAATGGGTATTCGATTCTACAAAACCCACCAACCGTTACCTGAACGAATCCTACATTCCGGATAAAACGTTCAGCAGTTTAATTGACCTTTTTCTGGTATCGCCCAACGTTGAAGTTGTAAAAAGCGTAACTTTCGATCTGAATTTCATCAACTCCGACCACAACCCGATTTCGATGGATTTCAGGTTGGTGAAATGATTTATATATCAGATATTTGCAAGCTTATGATTGTTGAAGATAGAGTACTCGGGCATGTTGCAAAAGCCCAAACAGAGGATGTTGATCCTTTTTATATATACGATATTCAGGCCATTCGGAAAAAATGTGATGATTTCAGTTCAATTCCCTACCGGAACAAGTCCATTCACTTTGCCACCATGGCCAATATCAATCCTGAATTTTTAGCGGTTGTGAAGAGTTCGAACCTGAATGTTTTTGTAAACTCGCTGAAACATCTGGAAAGGGTTAAAGAAGCCGGATTTAAAGGATCAGAGATTGTTTTCACCTCTTCCGCCATGTCGGAAAAAGTGATGAAAAGCGTTTGTGCGGAGAATGTGCAGATCAATCTTGATTCTGTCAGGCAGCTTGAATTGTGGCAAAAATTATTTCCTAAAAAGGCGGTTGGAATTCGATGCAACATTGGCGGAATGGTCAAGCCATATTCAACCCGGGCAGGTTTTTTCCTGGGCAAAGAAAGCAGGTTGGGATTGACTGTCGATGAAATAAAAGGAATCGTGAACAAACATATTATCAAAGGATTGCATTTATATATCGGCACAGATATTTTTGATATCGACTATTTTATCGAATGTTACCGGGCACTCATCGAACTTTCGCTTGATTTCCCTGAACTTGAATATTTGAATTTTGGTGGCGGGTTTGGCATTTCGGAGCATGGAGATGAATTATTTAACATCAAAATTTACGGCGAAAAAGTGAGCGCCATGATGGATGAAGTTTCGTTGAAAAGAGGGAAATCAATACAAATGATTCTGGAACCCGGACGAATAATAGGCGGGGAAGCCGGTTATTTTGTTTGTCAGGTAACGGACATAAAAGAAAGGGAAAATCGGGTTTTTGTGGGGGTAAACGCCTCAACCGCACAGTTTACCCGACCGTTGATTTATCCTGAATCGGCCAATCATCCGGTTGTAATTATCAGGAATGGTGCTTTACTGGAAGCCGAAAATCAGGTAAATACCACTATTTATGGCTGTTCCACGTATTCGAGGGATATCTTCTGTAAAGACAAACAATTGCCGCAGCTTTCCATAGGCGACCTGATGATTTTTGCCAATTCCGGTTCGTATTGCGCTTCATCGTATTGCGAATTTTTGGGCTTTGACAAACCAAAGGAGGTTTTTATATGATCCCGGAACTTTTAGAAGGAAAATCGACTTATTCTATTTTCCGAAGTGTTGGAGAGGCTGTTTACAGGGACAATCCTTTTTACAGAGGCACCGAATCAGGCGTTGAGCGACTTTTATTGAACGAAAATTCGGCTTTCAAAAATCATTCAGACATTAAAATGTTTGTGTTGAGAGATGGCAATCAGTTGGTGGCGCGATTTGCAGTTATTCACGATTTCCGGCAAAAGGATTGCGTACAACTTTCGTTTTTCGAAGCACAACCCGATTTGGGCGATATTTTTCCCATCATCAAGCGGGAAATTCAAAAGTATTTTCCGACCTGCAAAAAAGTGGTTGCCGGGCTCAACGGTCATCTGAATTACGGTGCGGGATTTTTGCTGAACCGGTTCGATGAAGTGCCGCTTTTTGGTTTGCCTTATACCCCGCAGTATTATCCTGACTATTTTAAAGGATTGACGCAGAAAAAGATGTTCACCTATCGGTTTTCGATGGAAGTCTATCACCAATGGGTCAATTCATACGCGGCTACCCGGCAACTGGACGGGCTGACCGTTCGGTACATGAATAAAAAAAACATACGATCCGAAAGTGCTATTTACACCAAACTTAACAATGAAGCATTCGTATCGCATCCATATTGGGCTGATCGCGATGACGCGGAGGATTTGGAGCTCTTCAAACCGTTTCGATTTTTGCTCGACAATGAAAATCTGATCATTGCCGAAATGAATGGGGAGCCCATCGGTTTTTACCTTTGGTACCCGGATTTTAATCAGTTGGTAAACTCGAAACGTGATTTTAATCTTTGGGACTTAATCAATTACCGAATTCTGAACAAAGAAATTGACACGTTCCGTTTTACTGAAATCGGTATCATCCCCAAATATCAAAGAAGCCCGGTGGCGTTGGCGTTGATCAGTAAATCGCTTCCAAAACTGATTGAAAAAGACTATAAATATTGCGAAGGCGGATTTATTTTCGAGGAAAACAAAGCGTCGATTGCTTTTGTAAGCCGGATTCTCGAGCGCTGTTATGGCGAAAAGCCACAGCCATACCGGCAATTTGCCGTTTATGAAACCCAGCTATGAAGAATCAAATTCAGAAAATAAGTGAGGCCAAAGATTTGCCGGATGAGTGGAATCTGCTGGCGGAAAACTATTTTCAGAAACGGGAATTTTTAATCTATGCTGAAAAGTACAACCCTTGCGTGCAACGATATTATTGTCTTTTTGAGCACGATAAACTCCTTGCGGCGGCCATCATGTATTCTTTGCGCCTCGATTTATTTACCTACCTGCGGATTAAAAGTCCGCTAAAAATGAACATTGCCGGAATTCCCTGTTCTGTTTCTTCTTCAGGAATATTTGGTAGTAAGGAATACAAAGAACAGCTCAAAGATTTCATTTTCATCAATGAAAAAGGCTTTGTACTGTTTCTGAATCTGGATGAAAAACCCCTTCAGGAAACGAACGCAACCGGCAAAACTTTGCCCACCATTCTCCTGAAAAATACCTTCAAATCGTGGGACGAATACCTAGTTCATTTGAGGTCGGATTACCGCCGGAGGTTGCAGAAAATAACCAAGACCGGCTCCGGTACCGAATTGATTAAAACCGATTGTTCTGTTTTCGACGAAGAAATGTACCGGCAGTATTTGCAGGTTTATTCGAAAAGTACCGCAAAACTTGAAAAATTGAACCTTGACTTTTTCAGGAATTTACCTCCTGAATTTCAGCTTGTCACTTGTCGCAAAAACGGGCGACCAATCGGCTGGAACATCCTTTTACAGAGTGACCGTTCCCTGTTTTTCTTTTTAGGCGGCATCGACTATCAGCAGAACACTGAAAATCAAACCTACCTGAACCTACTGACCAATATTGTTGCTGAAGGAATTGCGCAAGGCGTCGAATCCATTGACCTTGGGCAAACTGCTGAAATTCCGAAGATGCGTTTGGGCGGGCATCCGCAAACAAAATACATGGAAGCCCGGCACAGCAATTTCCTTTTTCATCGCCTGCTAAAATTCAGTGAAGAATCGCTGGAATACAAAAAACAGATTTCCAATCATCATGTAATGAAGGAGATAAATTTATGAGAATATTGTTTGTTCGTCCTGACAACTCGCCCGAAACCATTGGCTTGCAGCATCTGATGGTGGTTGAGCCTTTGGAACTGGAAATTCTGTACACACTTATTCGCGAACACGATACGGCGGAAATTATCGACATGCTGCTCGAAAAACGGAGCATCGATTATTTTATCAGGAAGTATCGTCCTGAGGTGTTTTGCGTGACCGGCTACATCACCAATGTTTCAAAAATGATTGAATACTGCCAGATTGCAAAGTCAATTGATCCGGAAATTACAACCATCGTTGGAGGTGTGCATTGCGAAGTTTGTCCCGAAGATTTTGAAAGTGAACACATTGATTTCAGGGTAGTGCGGAATGCAGCCGTTACTTTTACCGGCTTTCTGAATCACATTGAATATCAGCAGGAACTTCCTTCAGGAATAATAAAAAAGGGCGAAAATGCTACTCCGGCAAATCTTCCGCCGTACAATTTTAAAATACCCATCGCCAACCGCCAATCTGTAAAAAAGTACCGCGGCAGTTACTTTTATATTTTCAGCGATCGGGTAGCACTGATAAAAACTTCGTTTGGCTGTCCGTTCAATTGTTCCTTTTGTTTTTGCACGGTGATAACGCAGGGCAAGTATTTCCAGCGCGACATGCAGGAAGTAATGCAGGAATTGGAACAGCTGGAGGAAAAGGAGATTTACATTGTGGACGATGATTTTCTGGCCGACAAAACACGGCTTGAGCAATTTATTCAGGAAGTAAAAAAACGAAAAATTGCAAAAAACTATTTAGTTTACGGAAGAGCTGATTTTATTGCCAACAATGCTGATTTAATGAAGCAACTCGCCGGAATCGGTCTGAAAACCGTGATCGTTGGATTCGAAAGCTTTTTTGAAAAGGACCTTGAAAAGTACAATAAAAACACAAACGCCGGGTTGTACATACAAACCATGCAGGTGCTAAAAGCCAATAAGATAGATTGTTTCGCAACGATGATTGTTTCGCCCGACTGGGACAAATCCGACTTTAAAAAAATGGTTCAGTCAGTGAAAGAGCTTGGCATTCACTACGTCAATCTTCAACCGTTGACACCATTGCCAAAAACGAATTTTGAATCGCCGGTGGAATCTTTGCTCATTAAAAGAACCGAATACGACAAATGGGATTTGGCACATGTCAGCATTCAACCAACGAAAATGAGCGTGGCCGAGTATTACAAAGAGATTCTGAAAGCGTACAATTCAATACTTTTTCAGCCCGAAATTTTGCTGAAATACCTTGTAAACAACTCGCCCAAAATGCTGTACCGAATGTTGATGGGTAGCATCAGGGTGGGAAATCAGTACAAACGAAAAATAAAGGAAGCCGCCAAATATGCCTAAGATTTTATTTATCCAACCCACTCAATATGCCGAAAATGGCAAATTGTGCAAGCAGACGAAAATTCACCTGCCTGGCCTGGCATTTCCTCTTTTGGCGGCTTACACGCCAAAAAATTGGGAAGTGGAATTGTGTATCGAAGTAATTGATGTGGTCGATTTTGATTCTGATGCCGATATCATTGGAATTGGTACCATGGGACATGCCACTTTTCGGGGAATCGAGATTGCCAAAGAGTTTAAAAAGCGAAACAAAACAGTGGTGATGGGCGGCTACATGGCTTCGATTGCCAAAGACGAAGCCATCAAATATGTTGATTCGGTTGTGGTGGGCGATGCGGAAATTTCATACCTGAAAATGCTGGAAGATTTCGAAAAGCATGGAAAAGTCGAACCATTTTACGATTATCCGATTTCGAAATTAGAGAACTTGCCCGTTCCGAGGTACGACCTGCTGATGAACAAACCGATTGGCGGCATGTTGCCGGTTCAGGCCGGAAGAGGATGCACTTTTACCTGTTCTTTTTGTTCCATCGCCTGTTTGTACGAAGGCAAATACCTGTTTCGTCCGGTTGATGAAGTTATAAGGGACATTAAAGCGGTGAAGGATTTGGGATTCAACCGGTTTTATTTAATCGACGACAACATCGTTTCCAACCCGTTGTACCTGAAAGAACTCTGCGAGAAAATCGCTCCGTTGAAGATGCACTGGGCCAGTCAATGTGCGCTGCACCTTGCAAAAAAGCCTGATTTACTCAAACTGGTGGTGAAATCTGGTTGTGACTTAATGAGTTTTGGCGTTGAAAGCATTGATCAGGAATCGCTGAATAGTTTGGACAAACCCTGGGTAAAGGTAAGCGACCATGAAGAGAATTTCAGAATACTGAGCAAGGCCGGAATTACCGTAAGCACCGAAATGATTGTCGGAACTGACTTTGACACAGAGGAATCCATACGTGCTACTTTTGATTTTATACACCGGAATAAAGTTCCCATTCCACGTTTTTACATCCTGACTCCAGTTCCCGGAACTGCTCTGTTTAAGCAGTTCAAAGAACAGGGCCGCTTGCTGACAGAAGATTTGAAAGAATTTAACGGGGCGCAATGCGTTCATATTCCAGATAAAATCAGCCCTGAAAATCTGACTCGAATGTACTGGTGGCTCAATAATAAAACCTTTTCAGTAAAAAGTATTTTTCACCGCGTATTGCTAAACAAATACCTTTGGAGAAACCCGAAAATGTTGCTGTTCGCTCTTGGTGTAAATCTTCACTATCGTCATTATGTGCGAAAGAAAGTAACGCCGAATATCTTTTGAGTTTAGTATGTTTGTTCAACAACAAAGAGAATCCTGTCTGGGATTATTAGAAACTGAGTTAAACCTAATTTAAAGACAGAAAAAATGAAATTTTCCGACATCCTAAAACGAAATTCTTGGCTCAGTGTTGAGCTGGTGTTTTTGCAACTCTATCCGAAAGAAATGAAGAATATTTCGGGCTATGAGACGGTCTTTAACATTCTGAAAACATTAGGCCCAACGGAGACTGATTTTTCGATCGTTGTCAGCAATGAAAAGGATGATTTTGACAACGAAGAATATGTACATGTTTCTGGTTACATCAACCATCCGGATGATAACGAGGATGAGTCGCCCAATTCGTTTGCACTTGAATTTACCAGTTGGGACGAATGGCTTGGAATGGATCTGGACGAAAAATCATTATCAGAATTCACTGAACTGGAAATCATTTCTCATTGCCTGTACGAGATGACTTTTTTTGGATTTGATCAGGAAACAATTCAGAAAGAAATGGACGAGATTGAAAGATCAGTTGACGAAATAAAGAACATTTCGGAAGAAGAAAAGAAAACAAAACTAAAATCCTGGGACGATTTGAAAAAGGAATTGGATATAGAAGACGAAAACGAAGAATAATCGAATGAAAATACTTTTAACGGGTGCAACAGGATATATCGGCAAAAGGCTTCTTCCGGTTTTATTGGAACAGGGACATGAAGTGGTTTGTTGTGTGCGGGATAAAAAGCGGTTCCCTGCTGAAGGAATCTATCAGCATCCAAACATTTCTTTGTTTGAAGCTAATTTCCTGAGAGACATTCCCTCACCGGAGGAAATTAACGATATTGATGCTGCATATTATCTGATCCATTCTATGAGTGCAAATATTGGTGACTTTATAAAGTTGGAAGAAATTTCAGCCAATAATTTCATTTCTCTGATTAAACAAACGGCAGCAAAACAAATTATTTATCTGGGAGGAATTACCAACGAAGAAATACTTTCACAACATCTGGCTTCAAGAAAAAATGTTGAGGTGATATTGGGCAGTACTGAAATTCCATTGACAACGATCAAAGCCGGAATTATTGTTGGATCGGGCAGCGCTTCCTTCGAAATTATTCGCGATTTGGTGGAGAAACTTCCATTGATGATCACCCCAAAATGGCTGAATACCAAATGCCAGCCCATTGCAATCCGGAATGTGCTCGAATTTTTATCCGGAGTTTTGCTGAAGCCTGAATGTTTCAATCAGTCTTATGACATTGGCGGACCGGATGTGCTGACTTACAAGGAAATGCTGCTGCAATTTGCTGCGGTGCGTGGTCTGAAAAGGTATATTTACACAATTCCGATTATGACCCCGAAGATTTCCTCCTACTGGCTTTATTTTGTAACCTCAACATCATACAAACTTGCCGTTAATCTGGTTAACAGCATGAAAGTAGAAGTGGTTGTAAAAGAGAACCGGCTTGAAAAAATGCTTGAAATTCAACCTATCACATACTCTGACGCTGTAAGGCTGGCATTTCAAAAGATTGATCAAAACAATGTGGTTTCAAGCTGGAAAGACTCATTGGTATCAAGTTATGTCGATAATTCGTTGCTCGAACATGTCAATGTTCCTTCATTCGGATGCTTTACTGACAAAAAACTAAAGCCAATTACAGGCAGTGTTGACCAGGTTCTTGAAAATGTTTGGTCCATTGGCGGAGAACGCGGATGGTATTACGGCGATTGGCTCTGGAATATACGTGGTTTTATGGATAAAGTACTCGGGGGAGTTGGTTTGCGACGCGGTCGCACGAATTTAAACACCATCAACACTGGTGACACGCTCGATTTCTGGCGCGTACTTGCTGCCGATAAACCGAACAAACGATTGCTTCTTTATGCTGAAATGAAACTTCCGGGAGAAGCCTGGCTGGAGTTCAGGATTATCGAAAAGGAGGGAAAGTATTATTTGCAGCAAACAGCGACCTTTCGTTCAAAGGGATTACCAGGCAGGTTTTATTGGTATTCATTGTTGCCGTTTCATTTCTTTATATTTGATGGCATGGCAGAGAATATTGCCGGTTATAAAAACAAGTGAAACGAACATGAAAAACATCCCATTTGACATTGAAAGGCCTGATTTATGAAGATACTTTTAACGGGTGCAACCGGATACATAGGAAAAAGACTTCTTCCGGTTTTACTGGAAAAAGGACACGAGGTGGTCTGCTGTATAAGGGATCAAAAGCGGTTTCCTTCTGAGGGAATTTACCAACATCCAAAAATATCGATATTTGAGGTTGATTTTCTGAAAGAAGTTTCGGTGTCAGATGTGATCAAAGACATTGACGTGGCCTACTATCTGATCCACTCAATGAGCACAAACAGCAGTGACTTTTCAAAATTGGAATCGGTTTCGGCGAACAATTTCATCCGGCTTGTTCAGCAAACATCGGTAAAGCAAATCATATACCTGGGTGGAATTACCAACGAAGAAAAACTTTCCAGGCACCTGGCTTCCAGAAAAAATGTTGAAGGAATCCTTCGTGAGGGCGGAATTCCGCTTACAGCTATCAAGGCTGGAATTATAGTGGGATCGGGCAGCGCCTCCTTTGAGATTATTCGCGACTTGGTTGAAAAATTCCCAATTATGATCGCCCCCAAATGGCTGAGCACAAAGTGCCAGCCAGTCGCAATACGGAATGTATTGGAATATTTATCAGGAGTTTTACTGAAACCTGAAACTTACAATCAATCGTTTGATATTGGCGGACCGGTTGTGTTGACCTACAAAGAAATGCTGCTTCAATTTGCCAGGGTGCGTGGGTTGAAAAGATACATATTCACAGTTCCGATCATGACTCCGAGATTTTCATCCTACTGGCTTTATTTTGTCACATCCACATCGTACAATCTTGCGGTGAACCTGGTTGACAGCATGAAAGTGGAAGTTGTGGCCCAAGACAATCAGCTTGAAAAAATGCTTGACATTCAACCAATCACATATAAAAAAGCGGTAAAACTTGCATTTCAAAAAATAATACAAAACAATGTATTGTCGAGTTGGAAAGATTCACAGGTTTCAAGTTATGTGGAAAATCACTTGCTTGAACATATAAACGTTCCGACTTTTGGTTGTTTTTTTGACAAACGTGAAAAACAAATTACTACCAATATTGATCAGGTTATTGATAACATTTGGTCAATTGGAGGTGAGCGCGGGTGGTATTACGGTGACTGGCTCTGGAAATTGCGCGGATTCATTAGCAAGCTGCAGGGCGGAGTTGGCCTGAGGCGCGGCAGAACAAACGTGCACACGATCAATACCGGCGATGCACTTGATTTCTGGCGTGTACTTGCTGCGGATAAACCCAACAAACGACTGCTGCTTTATGCAGAAATGAAACTGCCCGGAGAAGCCTGGCTGGAGTTCAGGATCATTGAAAAGGAGGGAAAGTATTATTTGCAGCAAACAGCCACCTTCAGGCCAAAAGGCGTGGCGGGTCGCTTGTATTGGTATTCAGTTTTGCCATTTCATTTTTTTGTGTTTGATGGTATGGCTGAAAATATTGTCGGGTATAAGGGCAACTAATTCCAGTTCAAATATAGCCAATAATTAGACGATCAATAGAATCTGCCTAACCATAAAAAAAATATTCCACCCTAAAAGAGGATGGAATATTTTCATTAAGAATAATCACCGGAAGAATAGTATTCTATTGTTTCATGAACTTCAAAATGTCTCTTTTAGAACCGGCATTAATTTCCATAAAATAGATTCCGCTTTTAAACTTGCTGAGATTGTACCTATAAGATTCTGTACTTTCCGACATAATTCTTTGGTCAATCAATGTTCCGGCGATGGAGTAAATTTTTAGTGAACTTACTTTTTCATAATTGACTGGCAGCTTAAGCTCAATGTAATTGCTGGCAGGATTGGGATACAGACGGATGTTATCCAAATTTCCTGTTAGGTTTTGTGCTTTAGTGGGAAGGAAAATGTCGGTAAATAAGGTGTTGTGAACAAAACTGACAATTGTATCGCTTTTCACATTCGTCAAGGAAATACGCCATGCATGATCTGCAGGAGGTGCATTGTAAACGCCGTTTTTATTGTGGTCGGCGTAAAAATCAAGATTATACGACGCACCGGGTTTGATCGCCCAGGATAAAACATCAAAATTTGGACCTTGAACAGACGGAACAACTACATTATCCATATCCATTCCCATGTTATCCCTTACAAACAGGGTGAGTTTCTGACCAACATGCGGAGTCATTGCAGTAAAGCGAAGTGTTAGTTTTGTTTTCCATGCAATGTCGGTAAAAGTGGTATTGTGCACAAAATCAATTACCGAATTTCCGGTCACGTTATCGAGCGACCGCTGCCATGCATGATCAGCAGGAGGCGCATTGTAAACGTTGTTTTTATTATGGTCGGCAAAGAAGTTCACCCAATATGATTTTCCCACTTCAATTCCCGGAATTTCAATCAAGAAAGTTTGCGCTGCTGTCGTCTTTACTCTTCCAATTTCCATCAAGGTGGCTTTGTCAATTAAAGCCAACCATAAGGTTTGCCCCACATGTGGCGTCATTGATGTAAAACTCACTGTCAGTTTTAGCGGTTCCGAAGACTTTGGATTGACAATCACTTTGCCTTTCATTCCGGTTGAATGCGGATTGCAATGGTAATCATAGGTTCCGGCGGTATTAAAAACAAACTCATAAGTCCAGTTTAGACCTACACTGTTCCCGAATGATTCAGGATTAGAAGGAAAAGTTGCAGTAGTGCCGTTAACATTATGACCCATAGCTCCGGTGTTCGTCCAGACTACCTTATCACCAGCCGTGATGGTTAATTGTGATGGAGTAAATGCAAAGTCGGTTACTGCCACCTGGTGAGTAGTCTGAGCTGTCAGACTTAAACTGAATAATGCGATAATGAACGTTGCGAAAAGCATTCTGAGAGAAGAACAAGTAAAATTTGTTTCCATAGCTTTTAGTTTTAATAAATTAATGATGAACACGTTATCAAAATTGGAAACACACGACGGTTAAGTTTGTTTAAAGAAAAAGATAAAAAGGTATTTTATTTATTTTGATACTAAAAAAAATAAGTTGAAGCAATAAATGTTTGCTTGATGTAAAACAAAAAAGGCCATCCCGATTTTCAGGATGACCTTTGTATTTTATTGGGTAGAGACGCGCTATAGCACGTCTCTACGTGGATTAATCTTTGTATTCGTCCCAGCTTTTAATCGACAAATCCTCAATTTCGTATTTGCAGAAAGCATAAA
>DAITNH010000142.1:0-12763 GCA_036834745.1 Prolixibacteraceae bacterium | reverse complement strand
TAAAAAAAAGACCGTTCCTGTTGGGGAACGGCCTTTCTTACATTAACTCTCTCTCTTAAAACCTAATCTAACCTAAAACCTATATCCTAATGACAGACCGAAGCCTGTATTCTTTGCAGTATTGTTTTCATTAGGATCAATATCCAGCATACCGAATTGGGTATCCAACTGTAAAAAGATCCCGCTTGCCATTTCATAACCAAAGAAAATGTTGGCACCTGCATCGAATGCATTGTAATCAACGCCTCTTTCATAAGACAATGAGTTTCCTTGAACTACTTCCTTACCGCTGATACCATAAGCGACATAAGGTCCAAATCCAAGCATCACAAATCCGTTGCCCAAAGCACCTTTGTAAACCAAATTTAATGGCACTTCAATATAATTAAGCTTGATTTCATCTGTGATTTCGCTGCCTAAAATAGTGGTAGTGTTTTTAGCACCTTTAACTGCAAACATCAATCCGGGTTGAAAATAGAATTCCGGAGCAATCGGTAACTGAACATTAACGCCACCATGGAAGCCAAGGAGCATGTCATTTTCAAGCTTGTCACCTGACGAAATTTTTCCGTTTAAATTCTGGAAATTTACTCCACCCAAAATTCCAAATGACATTTTACCTGGTTCCTGTGCTATCGCGAATGACGCTGATAGCGCAAGAATTAATACAATTGATAATAGTCTGTTTTTCATGTTCTAATTTTTAAATGATAATTTCTGTGAATTAATTGTTTAATGATTAAATGGTAAATGTGTAAAGTCTATTTGATAAACTGAACACTGTGACTGAGCACTGTTTTTAGTTACCAGCTTCTTTTTCGGCTTCAGCCTTCATTTTTTCATTGGCAGTGATCAAAAATTCAACCCTGCGGTTCTGGCTACGTCCATCTTCGGTACTGTTGTCATATTTTGGAATAGATTCGCCAAATCCGTTGATCCTTACACGGCTGTAACTGATTCCCTTGCTGGTAAGATAAGACGACACTGCGCCAGCACGTTTTTCAGAAAGAGTAAGATTATATGCTTCACTACCTTTGCTATCGGTATGTCCCTGAACTTCAATATCCGTATCAGGATAAACGTTCAGAACCTTTACCAGTTTATCAAGGTTAATTTTTGCATCCGACGAAAGGTTTGATCTATCAAATCCAAAAAGTACATTGCTGCTAAATTCAACAACGATACCTTCTCCTACGCGTTCAACTTTTGCATCGGGTACGGTCTGCTCAATTTCCTTGGCCTGTTTGTCCATTTTATGTCCAATTACAGCTCCGGTTGCACCGCCGACAGTGGCCCCAATAATTGCGCCCAGTCCGGTATTTCCGGCAGCTTTACCTATAATAGCACCCATTGCACCGCCAGCTACAGCTCCAACGGCTCCTCCTTTTTGTGTTTTATTTAACGACGCACAACTGGAAAACAACAATGCAGTGCTTAAAACCATGATTGTAGCAATTCTAATTTTTTTCATAATAAATTAATTTAATTTCTAAATGTTATCAATTTCTAAATTTCTTCAATTTTGTTCCGGCAAATATATAGCGTTTCAAATGTATAGAAGTTACATAACTTTTAGTAAGAGTTACATGATTCACACTTTTCCAAATTGTGTGAATAATGTAACTCTTTTTTATAATTGTGTAACGTAACTGAGCGCAGAGACCCCCATCTTTGCGAAGTGAAAACTATTTCACTACTAAATTAAAAAAAATGAACACTACTGAAATCAAAGGAAGCTGGAATGAACAAAAAGGCAAACTAAAACAGAAATTTGCGGTTTTAACAGACAATGACCTTTTACTTGTAGAAGGCAAAAACGAAGAACTAATGGGAAGACTCCAGGCAAAACTTGGTAAAACAAAAGAAGAATTACACAAGATTATTTCAGAACTTTAATAAAGTAAGTTTATACATATAACAAAACAAAACACTATGAAAAAATTACTTCTACTATCATTGATTTTAGCTTTTACAGCTAGTTTAAATGCCCAGACCTCCGATAAAAAATGGGGACTTGGATTGGGCGTTGGCGTTTATGGAACAATTACTGACAATGGCGGCATGGGTTTTATGCCAGAATTGTATTTAAGCAGGTACCTCAGTCCTCGTTTAGACCTGATGCTTAAAACTGACATGGGTTTGTTCAGATCCGATTTGTTAAGCAAACTCGATTTAGTGAACCCTTTCCTGAACTTACGCTTTAAGTTCAGCGATGAAACAAAAAATTTTCGTCCTTATCTTTATGCAGGTCCAGGTTTATTATGGGACAATCAGGAAAAAGGAGTAAACTTTGATGCAGGTCTTGGAGCCAAATATTATTTTAATCCAAGCGCTGCTTTATACGTGGAAGCTGGTTATATACACAGCATTAAGGTTCAAAGACCTGGAAGAGAAGTAAATGACAAATTCGCAAAAGCTACGGTAGGTCTTGAATTCGATTTTGGAAAAACCAAAGATTCTGACATGGATGGCGTTTCTGACAAAAAAGACAAATGTCCGAACACCCCGGCCGGTGTTGCTGTTGACGAAGATGGCTGCCCGCTTGATACCGATGGTGACGGAGTTGCCGATTACATCGATGATTGCCCCACTATTCCCGGATTAGCTTCTTTGAAAGGTTGCCCGGATGCTGATGGTGACGGTGTTGCCGACAAAGACGACAAATGCCCTGATACGCCAAAAGGTGTGAAAGTGGATGCGTTTGGATGCCCGCTCGACACAGATAAAGATGGAGTTCATGATGGAATCGACAAATGTCCTGATACTCCGGCAGGAGTGACTGTTGACAAAGACGGTTGCCCGATTGATACCGATGGTGACGGTACACCTGATTACCTTGACAATTGCCCAACAGTTGCCGGACCAAAAGAAAACAAAGGATGTCCGTTGGCTGAAAAAGCTGCAGAAGAAATTGCTCCTGAAATGCTAATCGATCCAGTTTATTTTGACTTTGACAAATCGAATATCCTTCAGGTTGAAAAAGCTAAAATTGAGAAACTGGTCAATTTATTGAAATCAAACGACAATTACAGTGTTGACCTGACCGGAAACACCGATAGCAAGGGTACTGACGAATACAACATGAAACTATCTGAAAGACGTATCAATTCGGTTATTAAATCAATCACCTCTTCAGGAGTTAAAGCAGTTCGTATTTCAAAACAAAAACCACTTGGAGAATCACAACCTGCTGCAACCAACGACACAGAAGAAGGTCGCGCATTGAACCGCAGGGTTACATTTGAAGTTATCAAAACAAAATAATCATTTCAACTTAAAAGTTAAAGTCCATGCCAAATTCTGGCATGGACTTTTTTTTTGTTCCCTTATCTTCCGCGTCTGTCTTTACTTTTGGAAGAATTACCCGTATTGATCCAGGTTGGAGAATCATGCCATGCAGTGCCGTCGCCTAATTGGCCAACATCATTGTATCCCCAGGCCCAAAGTTTCCCTAACTCATCAATGGCTAAAGTATAATTGTACCCGGCTGATATATTTTTAAATCTTGTGCCAGATTTGACTTGTATCGGAGTTGACTTATCCGATGTCGTGCCATCTCCCAGCCGGCCATATTTATTGTATCCCCAGGTCCAAAGATTACCCGATTCATCAATTGCAGCAGAATGCACTGATCCTGCACCTGCCAGTTTGAATTTTGTTCCAACCTTGACAGATACAGGTGTTGTCATTGCTTTTAAATCACCATTTCCCAATTTTCCATATTCATTACTTCCCCATGTCCATAAATTCCCCGATTCATCAACAGCCAGGGTGTGAGAGTAATAGGTTGAAACGGTCTTGAATTTTATTCCGGGCTTAATCTTTGTCGGAGTTGATTTATCTGTATTGGTACCATCCCCCAACTGTCCCGTTTTATTCGTTCCCCAACCCCAAAGATTGCCAGATTCATCGATGGCCATGGTGTAAGTTGTACAAGCCGAAACGAATTTGAATCTCACTCCCGGCTTGATATTTACAGGTGATGATTTAGTAGAATTTGTACCGTCACCCAACAGGCCGTAACCCCAGGCCCACAGTTTGCCCAATTCATCAATTGCCATAGTGACTGAAGAACCCGCCGATATGGTTTTAAATTTTGTACCGTATTTAATTACCACAGGAGTGTTCTTGTCAATCTTCGTTCCATCGCCCAGCTGTCCGTAATAATTATATCCCCAGGCCCACAAACTTCCTGACTCATCAATTGCAAAACTGGTGTTGTATTTCCCTGCTGCAACTGCTTTAAATTTTGTGCCTGACTTTATTTGTTCCGGAATGTTTTTTCCGTATTTGTTTCCATCACCTAATTGCCCATAAGAATTAGCGCCCCATGTCCACAAATTTCCCGATTCATCAATAGCAAGGGAGTGTTCGTTACCAGTTGATACGTTTTTAAATTTCATATCAGCTTTAATATTTACCGGCAATGATTTTCCCGAGGTGCTTCCGTCGGCAAATTGTCCGCTTTCATTCGTCCCCCAACCCCAAAGCTTTCCCGATTCATCAATGGCCATGGTATGGTTATAACCGCCTGACACTAAACTGAATTTCGTTCCTGATTTAATGTTCACAGGCATTGGTTTTTCAGAAGTTGTTCCATCGCCTAACTTTCCAAAACCATTGTATCCCCAGGCCCACAGACTTCCCGATTCATCAATGGCCATGCTGTTGGAAGATCCTGCCGTTATGGTTTTAAATTTTGCCCCATATTTAATTTGCACCGGACTTGATTTATTGAAATCGCTTCCGTCGCCCAATTGACCGGAAGAATTGCTCCCCCATGCCCACAAGTTTTTCATTTCATCAATGGCCATGCTGTGCCCAAATCCGGCTGATACAATTTTGAATTTAGTGCCTGATTTGACTTTTCCGGGATTGGACTTATCTGAAATGGCCCCGTCACCTATTTGTCCATATTTATTGTTTCCCCATGTCCACAAGTTACCAGACTCATCAATCGCCATGCTGTGGGCGGTACCTGCCCCAATGGACTTAAACTTCGTTCCTGATTTTATCTTTACCGGTGAAGACCTGTCGGTAGTTGTGCCGTCTCCTAATTGTCCCTTGCTGTTCAGTCCCCATGACCATAAATTCCCTGATTCATCGATGGCCAAAGTATGGGAATAATAAATTGAAACGGCTTTAAATTTTGTACCAGTTTTCACCTGCACTGGTGTGGAGGTATTGTCCGAAATGCTTGCATTGCCCAACTGACCGGAGTTATTGGTTCCCCAGCCCCATAGATTTCCTGATTCATCAATTGCCATACTGTAATCAAATCCGGCGAGCGCTATTTTAAATTTTGTTGCCGGCATAATCTGAACAGGCGTATATTTTTCCTGAGTGGTTCCATCTCCTAACTGACCACTGTAATTATAGCCCCACGCCCACAAACTTCCTGATTCGTCAATAGTTAAAGTGTGATAAGCCCCTGCCGAGCAGCTTACTATTTTTTGTGAATAAAAACTTACCGCATTAGCAACGGATGCAACCAGAACAATGACAAATAAAATATAGAGCCTCTTCATATATAATTTGAGTAGTGTATTTATTCCCAAACGAAATTTATTTTCGGAAAGTGTCCAAACTTACTATTAAAGTCCATGCCGAAAATTTGTCACGAACTCTTTTTCTAATTTATTCCAATAATTTATAAATGTGTGAAACATGTAACTCTTCACTTTAATTGTGCAACACATTATGAAATGAAAGGCCTCAACTTTGCCTTATTAGTAAAATCCAATTTTTAAATAAAGAAAAATGAAAAAACTAAAACTATTTGCAATTCTTGCCATAGTGTCGGTTGCCTCGATTACCGGGTGTAAAACTGACGACTATGAGGCCACGGTAGGCGTATGCCCGCTGGTGGTATCTACAATTCCTATTGATAAGGCCATCGATGTACCGCTTAATCAGGTAATTTCGGCAACCTTCAACGAAAAGATGGATCCTGCAACTATCAACCAGGCATCTTTTATTATTCAACAAGGAACTACCGCAATTACAGGAACAGTTGCCTACAGCGGTTTAACGGCAACTTTCACCCCCACAACTCCACTTTTGCCCAATGTACTCTATTCAGGTACAATTAAAACACTGGCAAAAGATTTAATCGGACAATCCTTAATGGAAGATTACAAATGGTCTTTCACAACCATTGCCCAGGTAACTTTGTCGTCAAATCCAACAGCAGGTGGTACAACCAGCGGGGCAGGCACTTTTGTCAAAGGCTCTTCAGTTACTGTAAATGCCACAGCAAATTCGGGTTATTCGTTTATTAACTGGACGCTGAACGGAACTCCGGTTTCAACGACTCCAAGTTATCAGTTTACAATGGATGGTAACAAAGCTTTGGTAGCAAACTTCTCGTTCCAATTTGCAGTTGTACTGTCATCGAATCCTGCTGAAGGCGGAATTACAACCGGCGCGGGTTCATACACCGCAGGCGCAAATGTAACTGTTACAGCTACTCCAAACACCGGATATTCTTTTGTGAATTGGACTGAAGGCCTGACCATAGCATCAACCGAAGCAAATTATGCATTTCAGTTAAATGCAAGCAGAAACCTGGTTGCGAATTTCAAATTGAACACCTATACATTAACTGTAGTTGCATTGAATGGAACGGTATTAAAAGTTCCGCTACAAACAACTTACAATTATGGAACAGTTGTAAATCTTACTGCAACACCAAATACAGGATTTAGCTTTGTGTCATGGACAGGAGATGCAACCGGCCTGGTGAATGCTACATCGGTTACAATGAATTCGAATAAAACTGTAACTGCTAACTTTACAGCAGTAGTGGTTAACACTTATACTTTAAATGTAACTGCTGTCAACGGCACCGTTTTAAAAGTACCGAGCAAAACAGCTTACAATAGTGGGGAAATTGTAGTTCTTACTGCAACACCTGCTACTGGTTATGTATTTTCATCATGGTCCGGAGATGCAACGGGTTCTTTGAATCCAGTGTCAGTAACCATGAACTCAAATAAAAATGTAACCGCGAACTTTACGGCAGTTGTGGCAAATACATTTACATTAAATGTAATAGCCAACAACGGAACTGTGTCGAAAAATCCAAATTTGGTATTCTACCCAAGTGGAAGCAATGTGGAACTTAACGCAACGCCAAATCCAGGATTTAAATTTACAGGTTGGAGTGGTGATGCCAATGGATCTGTAAATCCATTGACAGTTAATATGAACGCGAATAAAAATATCACCGCGAACTTTATTGAAGATGTGATAATTCCAGTTGGACCGGTAGTAGATCTTAATACTGCAGGTGATTTTTCAATCTTATCAAAATCAGGAATTTCATCCACCGGAATTACTTCAGTTCAAGGCGATATTGGCGTAAGTCCTGCTGCTGCTGCTTCAATAACCGGATTTGGCTTGATCATGGATACCAATGGCCAGACATCGCATACTACGATTGCAACTCATGTAACCGGAAAAGTGTATGCTGCTGATTATGCCCCACCAACGCCAAGTAAGCTGACGGTAGCAATTTTGGACATGGAAACTGCCTACACCACAGCCAATAATTTGGTAACTCCTGCACCGGTTCTTGAAAAGGGAGCTGGAAATCTTAGCGGTCTTACATTGGCTCCCGGTTTGTACAAATGGAGTACAGGAGTATTAATTAACTCAAATTCCAGTGTTACTTTATCTGGTGGAGCAAATGATACATGGGTATTCCAAATTGCACAGGATCTTACATTATTGACAGGTGCAAAAGTTAATTTGATCGGTGGCGCTCAAGCTAAAAATATTACCTGGGTAGTGGCTGGTCAGGCAGTTCTTGGTACACAAACCGAATTATATGGAACTATCATGAGTAAAACACTTATTTCACTCAATACAGGGGCAAAGGTTACTGGTAGGTTACTGGCGCAAACTGCTGTTACATTGAACGCAAGTACTGTTGTTGCACCGTAACAAAATTGAGTTTATCCCCTTCGGGGGATTTTCCAAAGCACAAAATATATTTTATAAAATAAAAACATGGAAAATATTATATCAAAAACAAATTTTAAAACGGGATTGCGCATTGCGCGGTTCCCTTTAAGCCTGATTGCAAAGAGTTTTGTTGTCGGCACTTTGATGCTGACTGCAATTCAGTCCCCACTTCAGGCTCAGGAAACACAGGAGGCTAAGTTCACGAAACCTTCATGGTGGTTTGGAGCAGCTGGTGGTGCCAACTTTAACTTCTACCAGGGTACCACTCAACGTTTGACCAATGACTTTATGGTTCCCACAGCTTTTGGCGATGGGCAGGGAATAGGGCTTTTTGCCGCTCCGATAATGGAGTTTCATCGTCCCGGAACAATGCTGGGATTCATGCTGCAAGCCGGATACGATAACCGTAAAGGTTCATGGGAACAAGTACAAACACCCTGTAACTGCCCTGCAGATTTAGAGACCGGCCTTTCATACGTCACGGTGGAACCAAGCTTACGCATCGCGCCGTTTAAATCAAATTTCTACATCTACGGCGGACCACGTCTTGCATTCAATATTGACAAAAGTTTCTTATACCAGCAAGGTATTAGCCCTGATTACCCAAACATTCCTGCCTTACCAGATAGGAACGGTGAATTCAGCGACATGAACAAATCCGTCATCTCGATGCAAATCGGCGCCGGATACGACATCTCGCTTTCAGCAGATAACAAACGAAGTCAGGCTGTTCTTTCTCCTTTTATTGCTTTTCATCCTTATTTCGGACAGGATCCACGTTCAATCGAATCATGGAACCTGACGACAATAAGAGCTGGTATTGCACTTAAATTTGGCCGCGGAAAGAAAATTGAAACTCCTGAGGATGTATATGTGCCACCAGTAGTAGTTGCTGCTGTTGAACCTGATGTTACGTTTACAGTTGCCGCTCCAAAAAATGTTCCGGTTGAACGCAGGGTAAGGGAAACATTCCCGCTTCGTAACTATGTATTCTTCAACGAAGGATCTACTGAAATACCAAGTCGTTATGTATTACTTCGGAAAGATCAGGTAAAAAATTTCAGGGAAGACCAATTGGAAGTATTCACTCCCAAAGATTTGAATGGCCGTTCAAAACGCCAGATGATTGTCTATTACAATGTTCTGAACATTCTGGGCGACCGTATGGTGAAAAATTCTACTTCTACTGTCACGATGACAGGATCTTCAATGGAAGGTGCGGCTGATGGAAAAGCAATGGCTGAATCGACCAAAACATATTTGGTTGATGTATTTGGAATCGCTCCTGCAAGAATAACAACTGTAGGTCGTGTAAAACCAGTCATCCCATCGGAACAACCTGGTGGCAAACTCGAATTAGACTTACTTCGTGAAGGCGACCGCAGGGTTTCTATCACAAGCGGTTCTCCTGAATTGCTGATGGAATTCCAGAGTGGCAATGATTCACCGCTGAAACCGGTTGAAATCAGCGTCGTTCAGGAAGCGCCAATCGATAGCTATGTTACTTTCAATGTTGAGGGAGCCGATACAGCCTTCACTTCATGGAACATGGAATTGACCGACAAACAGGGAAAAGTCCAGAAATTTGGACCATATACCAAAGAAACGGTAAGTATTCCCGGCAAAACTATTCTTGGTTCGAATCCAGAAGGTGATTACAAAATTGCGATGATCGGTCAGACAAAGACAGGTAAAGTAATCAGGAAAGAAACTACTGCTCACCTTGTACTTTGGACTCCGCCAGTTGCAGAAGAAATGATGAGATTCAGCATTATTTATGAATTCAATAATTCCGATGCCATTGCGATGTACGATAAGTACCTTGCTGAAGTTGTAACTCCGAAGATTCCGCAAAACGGAACTGTTATTATACATGGCCATACCGATGTTATCGGTGGTGAAGATGTTAACCTGAAACTATCATTGGCGCGTGCAAATGATGTAAAAGGTATCATGGAAAAAGCTTTGGCTAAATCAAACAGAACAGATGTTAAATTTGATGTTCGCGGTTTTGGCGAAGACGAAAGTTTAGCTCCGTTTGACAACAAATTTCCTGAGGAACGTTTTTATAACCGTTCGGTTATCATCGACATCATCCCAGCGAAATAAGTTTTGCAATAAACATTCAATTTAAATATCATTGGAAAGAGGCTCTTTTTGGGCCTCTTTTTTTGTGCAATACGCTTGTTATTGTGATAACAAATAAACGGTTCTACCCAAATATCTTCCTTATGGGAAATACGAATAGCTCTTTTATGTAACTACTTTTTTAAAGACCAATTCTATTTCGTCCGAAAGGTAGCTATTGCCTTGAAAAACGCTTTCGCACGGACGCCTTTTTTGCCACTCTTCCACCCGTTGCCTAAAGGCAAACGGCAAAGAATAGCGCTACGAATAGGCAGTTTGGTCGATCTGAACAATATTCTTTGCCGTCACATTCATGTGACGGACAGCAATGATCTCCATTTCAGAGTGCATTAGGCACGAGACATTTCGATTTCAAAATTCACCATGGTCTTCAACTGTTTTTCCAATATTCTCCAGTTATTCGTTTATGGGCTGCATAATTTTATACTGAGGAACTTCAATAAAATCAACGATTCTGTTCATCCGAATACCTGTGAATTTTGCAATTTAAACAAAGAGTTGTGTAACTCATTCCTGAATCAAAGGCCTCAACTTTGCCGTGTAATTATTTACAAAACATTTAAACAGAAAACACATGAAAACAACACAAATGAAAACAGGAGCAAACTTAATCGTCAGGAAGATATTGTTTGCCTCATTTATTGGACTACTATTTTTACAATTTACATCTTGCGAAACGGAAAAAGACAATGACAAAACACATCTAACAGTTCGGATGACAGATGCTCCGGCAAATTACGACGCAGTGATGGTGGATGTAAAAAGCGTTGAAATTACCGGCAGTGGCGGAACTGCAGTTTTGCTTAACACAAATGCAGGCATCTATAATCTTCTGGATTTCTCAAACGGATTAGACACCATGATTGCTTCCGGTGACCTTGAAGCAGGATCAGTTTCGCAAATCAGACTGATATTGGGAACCGACAATTCGGTTGTGGTTGATGGCGTTGTTTATCCACTTAGCACACCAAGTGCTGAACAATCAGGATTGAAACTTCAGATTAACCAGACATTTGAAGCAGGCGTTGAATACATTATCCTTCTTGACTTTGATGCAAGTCAATCGGTTGTTTTGCAAGGAAACGACGCATATAAGCTGAAACCTGTTATCAGAACAATTAATACTGCGATAACCGGATCAATCAAAGGAAGCATATCTCCAATCGGCGAAAATGTTGTGGTAACTGCAACATCAAATGGTATATCTTACTCATCAGTAACCAATGCAAACGGTGCGTTTCTTATCTCAGGATTGCCTTCAGGAACATATAGCATTACTGTAACCCCTGCCCTACCGTTGTTGCCTGTTACGATAGCAGCAAAAACTGTGGTTGTTGGAGTTTCGACCGACCTGGGTATAGTGACATTTTAATCTGAATCAATCAAATCGGTATATAGTTGTAACAGAATACAATTTTGTTGCGATAATGAAAAGAGGCTGTTCTCGTTAGAGTTCAGCCTCTTTTCGTTGTGAGCCGGAAAAATGGATAAAATCGCTGGATCTGTGAGAATAAGTTCACTTTAAAATCTGTGAATTATGCAATATATGTTAAAAGTTGTGTAACACATCTGAGTTTAAACTTGCTCAATTTTGCATCATTATCATTTACTAAAAAAAAACAAAATGAGAAAAACAATTCAATTTCTTGGATTACTGGCCCTGATTCTTAGCTTGTCGTTGAGCTCATGCGGGCCGAGCAAAAAACTTGTGCTTTCGCAGGCAAGAGTGGATAAACTGCAAAAAGACAACGCCGATAAGCAAAGCCAACTGGACAATACTCAGAATCAGCTTGCAGACTGTAATGTTCAGGTAAAAAACCTTAAAAACGAAACTTCATCTCTTCAGGATGAAAACGCCTCGGTATTAAATGATTTGAGGACACTTTCGAAAGAATCAAAAATGACCATTGCCGATCAGGCCAAACGGTTAAAAGACCTCCAGACCATGATCCAGAATCAAAAAAATGTGATGGACAACCTAAAGAATTCGATAGCCGATGCGCTGATGAAATATAAAAGTGACGAACTGTCGGTTTACATTAAAGACGGAAACGTATATGTTTCGCTGGCCGAAAAATTGCTTTTCAAATCGGGTTCTGATCTTGTTGACCCAAAAGGAAAAGAAGCGCTTAAAACACTGGCTCAGGTACTTTCAGGCACCAAAGACATCACTGTGCTAATCGAAGGCCATACTGACAATGTTCCAATCAAAACCAATAAATTTAAAGACAACTGGGACCTCAGTACGGCCAGAGCTATCTCTATTGTACGTATTTTGACAAAAGACAATGGCTTTGACCCGAACCGTATTACTGCATCAGGCCGTGGCGAATTTTTTCCGGTACAATCCAATGAAACAACTGAAGGACGCGCAAGCAACCGCAGAACTGAAGTCATTCTGTCGCCGGACATGAACGAATTGTACAAACTTTTATACCAATAATACTAAAAGTGTGAATGATGTAACTCTTTCCCCAAATTGTGTAATACTTTACGTAATTAAAGGGTTCATCTTTACATTATAAAATTTTCCGCAGAAATAAATTTAAACAGATGAAACGACCATGAGAAAATCGTTCTCACACAAGAAGATGATTATTTGGGAGTTCCATGTGGCAATTAAAAAACAAATTATAAACACATGAAA
>DAITNH010000141.1:0-12795 GCA_036834745.1 Prolixibacteraceae bacterium | reverse complement strand
TGATGCTATACTCGCTTACAACAATGCAATCAAACTTGCCCGCGAAGTTGGTGATCAAGGATCTGTTGACTTGCTCACCAAAATACTGAAAATGGAAGAAGGTCATGTCGATTGGGCTGAAATACAGCGTGCACAGATCGACCAAATGGGACTTGAAAATTATCTGACAAGCCAGAACTGATATCAAACAAAATGGATACAATTATGAAAGTATTAATCGTCCTGACATCGCATAGCGATTTGGGCAATACCGGTGAAAAAACCGGTTTCTGGATTGAGGAATTTGCAGCGCCCTATTATGTTTTGGCTGATGCAGGTGTAGAATTGACCATAGCATCTCCCAAAGGAGGTCAACCACCGGTTGACCCTAAAAGTGAAGCACCTGATGCGCAAACCATTGCCACCAAAAGATTTTATGGTGATTATGACTTAATTGATAAAGTAGCTCATACAGTAAAACTAAGTGAAGTAAATGAGGCGGATTATGATGCGGTTTTTTATCCGGGAGGGCATGGTCCCTTATGGGATTTGTCAACCGATGTAATATCTGTTGCGTTAATTGAAAACTTTTACAGGAATAATAAACCGGTGGCTTTTGTATGTCATGCTCCGGCAGCATTGTTGAATGTTAAAGCGCCAAATGGTGATCCATTAGTAAAAGGTAAAGAAGTTACAGGATTTTCGAATTCGGAAGAGGAAGCCGTAAAATTAACAGAGATTGTTCCTTTTTTACTGCAAGACGAAATGAAAAAGTTGGGCGGTCATTATAGCAGCGGTCCTGATTGGGGGGGTTATGTGAAAAAAGACGGCTTGCTTATAACCGGTCAGAATCCTGCATCTTCCGAAGCCGCTGCTAAAGCTTTGTTGGAAGAATTAAAGATTAATCAAATTTAAGGAGTAGTATCGAAACTATTATAATATATATACTGCAATACCTATTTATCATTTTGTGCAGGAGTTTTTCCACCGGCTTCTTTTGCTTCACTTATACCAATGGCAATTGCCTGTTTCCTGTTTGTCACTTTCCCGCCTTTGCCATCTTTGCCTGATTTTAAAGTTCCTTCTTTAAATTCGTGCATTACTTCCCCGATTTTTTCCTGCGCTTTTTTTGAATATTTTGACATGTTTTTTTGTACTAAATATTTATTATTAAATAGTCTGAGCCATTTCCATTTCTTTCGTTTTTCGTAACAAGGTATATCATTTCGTTTTGCTACGGATAAATTTCAGGATAACAAGAACAGACGATTTAATCGCTTTAGGGTGTTGAGCCACAAATGTTGTGACCCCTAACTGAATCGATGCGCCGAGAAACCTTCTCAATAAATTCCCCTTAGAACCTACGGCTATTTTTTTGGTGAGATAACCAGTGGCCATACCTGTGGTAAGGCCTAACACATTTTCGACCAGCTTCGGTGAGGTAATCGCCTTATTAAATGCATTTTTGACGATATTGGCCGGTTTCATGTTTTCTGCCATATCATTTTATTTTAGAAAAATGTCGGGTTGTTTTCCTTTTGCATAAGTAGTACCATATAGCCATCTGGCTATATGGTAAACTTCTATGAAGACTTAATTTCAATATTGCTTTGAAACATCATCAAATTCATCTTCAATTTTTGTTTCAACCTTTTTGGTTAATTCTGAAACTTCGCTCTTCCCACTTTCAAACTTTTCAATAAGAACATCAAGAAATTCATTGAATTTCTCTTTAACCACATTCGCATATTCTCTTCCCAGCGTATGTATTTTTTCCCGGGTTTCAGAACCTTTTTTTGGGGCAAATAATATACCTAACAATGCCCCTGCTGCGACACCAGTAGCGACACCGGCAACGACTCCGACTAATACTTTTTTGGAGCTCATAATTTTTTAGTTTTTATTGTTTATAATTTTTATTCTATTTTAAAAGCCGTTTAACGGAATATCAGTTAAACGGCATCATTTACAACCATCACTAATCAGAGATCCTCAAAAAGCTTTTTGACTTCTTCTTTGGTTTTTCCCAGCCTCTGTTGAAGTCTGCCGTATAGTTCATCTTCACGACCTTCTTCATATAACAGGTCATTATCAGTTAATTCTGCATAGCTTTTTTTGAGCTTTCCTTTCAGCTCATTCCAGTTTCCTTTCAATTCTGTTGTGTTCATGATTTTAAATTTTTAATTGCGATTAAATTTCCTGCGCTACAAATTTAGTCCTCAGGTTTCCAAAATTCATTATACAATTGCACGAAAGCATAATTTCATTTTCACCATAAAAGATGAATTAAATAGACCTTCTTCCTTGTATAACCTGTATCAGCACTGCTATGATAGCAATTACGAGTAAAACGTGAATGATTCCTCCTGCGCCGTAACCTATAAACCCAACTAGCCATCCGATTATCAGTATGACAGCAATAAGGTAAAGTAAATTTCCCATAATCATTAATTTTTAAAAGTTACAATAATTAAAGTCCATATTCTATATACAAATATCGTAATCGTTAACTGGGTTCGAATTACAAAATTCCATGAATAGTTTACATGATTCACACTTTTGAAATGATTAGAGGTTGAATGTATAATGATAAATTTTGTACTTTTGATTTGACGGAACGCTGAAAACCGGAATCTCAAATTCATCAGTCGTTGCTTTTGAAATCAAATTCTAATCATAATATAGGGAATTATGGATGAAATTTTAAAAACTGCCAAAAACTGCCGACATTATGCGATGTGCAAAATCGATTTCCTTGGTAGCGGTGTATGTTCTTCCGGCTTGAAAAAACATTTCGTAAGTTTCTATCCCCAGGGAAGGATGATACTTTATGAAGCGCTTGCTGAAAATAAAATTTCGGTGACTGAAAAATGCATTGAGATTGCAGACAGTTGTGATTTATGTGGCAAATGCGATTACCAGTGTTACTTCGTAAATGAGATGCGGCCTACAAAAGTGATGGAGGCACTAAAAAATCATGTAGAGACTTATATTAAAAATGGCGGGAAAATTAAACCTGCAAAAGAAGACGCTATCCTTACTGAAATAAGAAAAATTGTGGGGAACGATTGGGCAACAAACGATGAAGGAATTACCGTAACCTATTCTCATGACAACAGTGCGATATCTGAACCCAAAATGCCTGATTATGTTGTAATGCCAAATACAAAAGAAGAAATTGCGTCTCTTGTGAAACTTTGCAGGAAAAATAATATTCCTTATACCATGCGTGGAAATGGTCAGAATCTTCTGGGATTTGCTGTTCATGAAGGAGTCATTATCGATCTTAACAGAATGAAAACAATCGAATTTGACGAGAAGAACTGGCTTGTAAAAGTGGAACCGGGAGTGGCAGCATTTGAACTTCAAAAACAAGCCCAGAAAAGAGGTTACAGAATTAATGCATCTGAACCGGCAGCTCTTGTTTGTGCCAATATTATGTGTTCAGGAATAATGTCCACTTTTTCAACAACCTATGGGATAAATGCCGACAATTTTATTGATGCTGAATTTGTTGATCATGACGGTTCTTTTTTCAGTTTAAATGACACTTCTTCGCCCAATCTTTATTCTTATAAAAATCTGCAGCATAAAAATTCTCCCGGAATTTGTGTATCAGCAAACATCAAACTTCATCCGGTTACCGATGACGAAAGCGGAATTCTCGTACCCTTTCAAAAGCTTGACAATGCGCTCGATTTTATTAAAGATTGTGCAGTAAGGCATATTGGACTGGCTTTGGGAGTCGTCGGGCCAGAATATATTTCCACATTTCTTACTTCTACAAAAAACCTTGCAACTGAGATAAAAGATGTTTTTATTAATAAATTGGATATCCCTTATCTTGTTGTTGTAATCGGAGATAAATTTGCAATCCGTACCATCAGCGAAATGGGATTTCCATTCTTTGACCAGCGTATGTTTAAAGCACTTTACCTTGGATTACCCGCTTTGAAATCAGCTCAATGGTTAAGCCTGGTAAAAGAACTTTCTGATGATGAACCTTACTCCTATTTACGAATTAAAAGCTTCGCAGAACTTCTGGAAACGGCACTTGCTCCTTCTCCTGCATTGTATTCAAAGGAAATTGATCCGGAACTAAAACCTTTTTTTGAAAAACTTTTCTCACGTCCTGAAATTACTGACCTGGTATGGCTGAATATGTACAGGGTAATGAGCACTCGTTTAGGCCGCAAAAAGCCTTTCTTACCTGTTCTTATTTATCTGCCCATTGATAATGATTTAATTAATGAACTTAATAACAAGTTCAGGCTTATTGCTGAAAAACATCAGATTGACAATGATTTCGGTTTTATCACACCAATAGATAATGGGAAAAGATGCATTTTTGAATACGATTACTTCTATGATTATAATGATCCGGACGAGATCCGTAGAATTCGTCTGGCAGCAACTGAAGCAAATAGTTTGGTTGATGAGTATTCAGTTGAAACCGGCACAGTGAAAGGGCATCCTTATGTATTGTACCAGGGATTTTGCAGAAAAGAGAACTTATTATATTCATAAATCAAAAACCTGAAGTTTTGTCAGTCAAAAATAAACCAACAATAGCCTTGACCGGAGCAACCGGTTTTTTAGGTAGTCACCTTATGGCTTCTATGCTTACCAGTGGTTATAAAATCATTGTACTTGGCCGTCCGGCTATAGAAGAGACTTTGCAGGAAAGAATCTCCAAACTTTTACGATGGTTCGGTATTGAAGAATTAGCAGGTCAATTAAAGTTAGTGGTAATTGATTTTTTAAAGCCTATGCTGGGCATACCGGAAGCTGAATACAAAAACCTATGTGCAATCACTGAGCAGATTATCCATTGTGCTTCAGACACAAGTTTTAACGAACGAAAGCGAGACAATGTTTTCAAATCCAATGTTTCCAGTTTGGAAGGTATTCTTGAATTTGCAGCAAATGCCAATGTGAATTTTTTCCATTATATAAGTACCGCCTATG
Organism: Prolixibacteraceae bacterium; assembly: GCA_036834745.1. Lineage (GTDB taxonomy): Bacteria > Bacteroidota > Bacteroidia > Bacteroidales > Prolixibacteraceae > Aquipluma. Next base: position 7,848 of record DAITNH010000141.1, on the reverse strand, counting down.
TTGCAGGAGCGAATGTCACAATTTGCAAAGAAAGAATTTCTTCAGCAACCGATTTCCTGAATGTTTATGAAGAAAGCAAAGCACGGGCGGAGAGCATAATTTCCACATTTTGCGAAAAGAATGAAATACCATATACAATAATTCGGCCTTCTATTGTTTACGGTGATTCGCGCACAGGTCGTTCGCTACGTTTTAATGCTTTATATTTCCCATTACAATCATTAAAATATATCCGGGAAATTTATCTGAATGATATAATAAATCATGGCGGGAAGAAATCCGGTCAGTTTGGAATATTCATTGATGATGAAGGTTATCTTTTTTTGCCCCTCAGAATATATTTGCCTCAGGAAGGCGCTCTAAACCTCATTCCGGTTGATTATTTTGTTAATGCCACAATGAAGATAATTGCCAATGCATCTTCTGTCGGAATTTATCATTTAACAAATAATTCCCATACACGGCTGGAAATCATTTCCGTCTATAATGAACAATTTATGAAGATAAAAGGGGTGGAGATTATTTATGGCAAATCAGCAGACAATGTTTTACGCAATCCTGCTGAAGAATTGTTCGATCGTTTTGTAGAACCCTACCGCTCTTATTTATCCGACAATAGAATTTTCGACAGAGTAAATACCGACATGGTAACAGATAATTTGCATCCACCGGAATTTACTGATGAAATATTCAAAAATTGCATGGAATATGCCATTCTTGTAAACTGGGGGGAATCAATATTCGCAGAAGTTAAACAGAAATCATAAATAGGTAACGTAAAAATGTTTTCAACTTTCAACTCTTCTCATGGCTAAGATATTGCTTATAAACTCCAATAGGTTCAAGCATCCATGGCCAGTAATTCCTTTCGGGCTCTGTTACATAGCGACTATTCTGGAAGCCAATGGAAGTCATAATGTCTGTTTTCTCGATTTGTGTTTTTCTTTAGATTGTAATGAAGACATACAGAAGGCAGTTCGGAATTTTGTCCCTGATGTGATTGGTATTAGCATAAGAAACATTGATGACACAGGAGGTTATAACATTCATTTTTTGTTGGAAGATGTTAAAAATGATGTCGTTGATTATTGCAAAAAAGAATTCTCCGGCCCTATCGTTATTGGAGGTCCATCAGTTGGGATCGGCGGCAGGGAGATGCTTGAATATTTTGACCTCGAATATGCGGTACGTGGCGATGGTGAAGCTGTGATGCTTGAATTTGTTAAGCGTATTGAAAACCGGCAGCCTTTGGAAGGATTAAAAGGCTTGATTATTCGCAGAGATAAGACAATTATTCAGGACAATGAGCCTTTCCGTGTGCAGGATTTAGACTCAATGCCTTTCCCAAAGCCACTTCGTTATTTAGATCTTGACCGATATCGCCGCTATGGGTCTCCTGTACAGATACAGACCAAGCGGGGCTGTGCATTAAGGTGCTCTTATTGCACTTACAATAATATTGAAGGAAAGCAGTATCGCTTAATAAATCCAAGGCGTGTAGCCGATGAAATTGAAATTCTTGTTAAAGAAACAGGCATCAATCACGTTGAATTTGCTGACAGCATTTTTAATATTCCTCTCTCTCATGCGAAAGAGGTTTTGAGGGAAGTCATCAGTAAAAGTCTTGACCTCAAACTGCATACAATGGGGCTTTCTCCTGCGGCTGTGGACGAAGAACTTTTGGATCTGATGAAAAGTGCTGGTTTTAATGAGGTGGATATAGGGGCTGAGTCGGCTTGTGATTCAATACTTAAGAGTCTCTTCAAAGATTTTAAACGTTCGGATGTTATCAGCACCGCAAATCTGCTAAAGAAGAAAAAGATCCCTGTAACCTGGTTCATTATGCTTGGCGCACTGGCTGAAACACGGGAAACTGTTCTTGAAACCTTGAATACGATGGGCAGACTTGCATCAAAATGGGATTTGGTTTTTGTATCTACAGGTGTTCGCGTTTACAACGGGTCTCCCCTTGCCGAAGAGATTAGGAAACATGATATCCATTGTACAAGTGACAATTTTTTGCGTCCGGTAAAAATTGAGCCTGAGAAAATAGGTTTGGCCGATATTCAAACAATCGCAAAACGCTACTCATTTCGATTCCCCAACTTTTATTTTTATGAAAAGGAACATATAATTCCCGGGTGGATTCTTATAATTGGCAATTTTTTATTAAAAGCATTTCATTCACGTCAACCCGTTTGGCGTTTACTGGTACTTTTAAAAAGGATTGAATGGGCTCTGGGAATTGGATTGGTAAAAAGAGGTATTTATGAACTAAAAACCGGTACGAATAATAAGAAAAGCCGAATAACAAATAGGTTTTCCCTTATCACGCACAAATAAATTACATTCGAAAACATAGCAAAATGCAGAAAGTTCCTGAAAAAATATACAGTCTTATAGATAATGATATTTATAATTTGGAAGGAGAAAAATGGTGGCAATCAGACTTTTCACTTAATCTGATAAGAACGTTAATTAATCCTTTCCGTGTAAATTATGCAAAAAATATATTGGAACAACTTGAAATAAATTCAGAAGAAATAAATGCACTTGAAGTTGGTTGTGGAGGAGGAATATTAACTGAAGAGATAGCAAAAATGGGATTTATTACTACCGGGATTGACCCTTCAGTTCAATCATTGAATATTGCTATCAAACATGCAAAGGATGACAACCTGAAGATAAAATATGAAAGGGGAACCGGAGAGAATCTGCCATTTCAGAATAATTCCTTCGATGTAGTCTTTTGTTGCGATGTGCTCGAACATGTTCGTGACTTACCAAAAGTAATTTCTGAGATTTCACGTGTTTTAAAAAACGGAGGAATATTTATTTACGACACTTTCAACCGAACATTTTTCAGCAAAATAGCTGCTATCAAAATATTGCAGGAGTGGAAACGATGGGCCATTATGCCTCCTAACCTCCATGTTTGGGAAATGTTTATCAAACCTGATGAGATAAGATTTTTATTAAAAGAAAACCAATTGGATTGGAAAGAACACCGTGGAATTAAGCCAAATATCTCCTATCCGAAAATGCTTGGATATCTCCACAAAAGAGCCATTGGTGAAATGACTTATGAAGAATTTGGTGAAAAATTCCGAATGGTTGAAAGCAGCAGTACTCAAATTTTGTACATGGGACACGCTTTTAAAAAGGTTGTATCCATTCAGTGACCTGGCGGAAGAAATCCGATGGGGATTGGTTAAAATTATAAATGACATAAGACCAAAATGAAAAACGAAATTTTAATAAAAAGAGAAGACAATGGTAAATCAGTAAAAGTCCGCAATCGCCGAGTTCACATGGCGAATGAACGAACATTTCTTGCATGGATTAGAACAAGCATTGGGATAATGGCATTCGGTTTTGTTGTTGAAAAGTTTGCCTTGTTCATGAAACAAATGTCGATTATTTTGGGGAAATCAACTATTGAAAATACGATGCCTCCTTCTCATGGATATTCGTCAATCGTTGGAATATTCCTTGTCGGTTTCGGCACGTTGATGGGCTTGCTTGCATTTGTCAGGTACAAAAAGGTTGAGAGACAAATAGATGAAGATACATACCAACCCTCATCTGTACTCGACATATTGCTTCTCCTGGCAGTCCTGGCAGTGGGAATATTCCTCGTAATTTATCTGATTCATAGTACTTAATGCAGGTATCAAAATGGATTTAAAAATTGGCGAACATCTGCATATAAAGATATCTCATTAGAAAGGACCTTTATAAATAAGGAGTATCAAAAATGACAAATAGAAATTCGCTTACCATCGTTCAAATGAACGTACAGCGAAGGGATATATTTTACACTTGGTAAAGATGAACTTCCACCAATTATTGATTTACTGCGTATTAAGGAAAAGGTTGACTTGATTGTCCTGATTTCACATCTTGGCTTCACTCAGGATATGAAGCTTTTATCAGAAGTACAAGGCGTTGATGTTTGTCTTAGCGGCCATACTCATAATCGGCTTTACAAACCGGTCCTTAATGGAAAGACGATTGTCATACAGTCAGGCTGCCATGGTTCTTTTTTGGGCCGTCTGGATTTGGAAATACTTGACGGACAAATCGTCGATTATCAGCATCGGTTGATTGAGGTTGAAGCAACTACACAATCTGACCCAATAGTAGCTGAACTGGTAAAGCAGGCTCTTGCACCTTACAAGAATGAACTTGCAGAGGTTGTTGGTGAAACATCTACAGCGCTCAACCGGGGAACAACCATGGAAACCACCATGGACAATTTCCATCTTCAGGCATTGCTCGAAAGCGCCGGAGCACAAATCGCATTTTCGAATGGTTGGCGCTACGGTGCGCCAATAGTTCCGGGACAGATAACTTTGAATGACCTTTACAACATTATTCCACCACTTTACGCAGAACTTAGGGGCACCTTTATTGCGATATAAGAATGCTTTTAGCAAATGTGTGAATGATGTAATTCTTCTCAAAAATTTTGTAATACTATCCGGGTTACAGGTGCTTAATTTTGTTCTTTCAATATACATTAAAAAAAAACTCACACAAATGAAAGGCAATATAGAATTACTTACAGTATTGAATTCGCTATTGGCAGATGAACTTACTGCAATAAACCAGTATATGGTTCATTCTGAAATGTGCGAAAACTGGGGTTACGGGAAACTTCACATGGCCATCCGAAAACAAGCGATGGACGAAATGCACCACGCAGAGTGGCTTATCGAGCGAATTATATTTTTTGAAGGTGCACCAACCGTTTCGAAACTGAACCCCATAAGGATAGGCAAAACAGTTGCAGAAATAATTAGCAACGACAACAACGATGAACTGGGTGCAGTTGATTCTTATAACAAAGCAATTTCACTCGCCCGGCAGGTTGAAGATCAGGTAACTGTTGACTTATTAACCAAAATCCTGAAAATGGAAGAAGGACATGTCGATTGGGCTGAGATTCAACGTGCTCAAATCGATCAGATGGGTCTGGAAAATTATTTGGTCAATCAAATTGACAGTCCTGCAAGCTAAAATCATCTGAAATAGAATAAAAGGCAATTATCAAATGTGGGTAAAGCCAGATTTGGTAATAACCTTAAATAGCTGTGCTTTAATATGAGCGGTAACCTGACTGTTAAATACTGAAAATAATCAATTCAATGAAGCAACATCTCGTAAAAATCAAATCAATTAAGCACATCACTCATGATGTTTTGCAAATTGTAACAGAAAGACCTCAGAAGTACAACTTCACCCCCGGACAGGCTACCGAAATTGCAATAAACAAAGACGGTTGGACGGGTGAAAAGAGACCATTCACCTTCACTTCGCTGCCCGAAAACAATTTTCTTGAGTTTACCATCAAAACTTATCCTACGCACAAGGGGGTAACAAACGAACTTCTGCAACTTGACAAAAATGATGAACTGATTCTGCACGATGTTTTTGGCGCAATCGAATACAAAGGCGAAGGCGTATTTATTGCCGGAGGTGCCGGCGTCACACCGTTTATTTGTATTTTCAGGTACCTCCAATCCAAAAATAAGACAGGTGGAAACAAGCTGATTTTCGCCAACAAAACAAAAGATGACATCATACTGGCATTGGAATTTAAAGAGTTATTGGGAGAAAATTTCATCAACATTCTATCTGAAGAGCTGACTGGTGAATATGCGTACGGACAAATAGACGAAGGATTTTTAAAAGAAACCATTGCCGGTTTCGACCAGCAATACTATATATGCGGCCCTCCCCCGATGATGGATGCAATACAAAAGCAACTGGCATCGCTCGGAATTGATAAAAATTCAATTTCAGTAGAAAAAATATAAAAAAGAGTCGGAAGACAGAAGACGGAAGATCACTTCGATCTCAGGACTTCTGAATTCCAACAAAAGAAAAAACACCACTATGCGAAACAAAGGAACAAACATTAAAATAACTGTAAAAAATCAAACAGTAAGCTACAACGATGAAGGACCAAACGGTGCACCTGTAATCATTCTAATTCATGGGTTCCCATTCAACAAATCAATGTGGAACGATCAAATGGAAGTGCTGACAGAAAATTTCCGGGTGATTTCGTATGATATCCGTGGGTTTGGAAACTCCGAAGCCGGAACTTCCGATTTCACGATTGAACTTTTCGTAAGCGATCTGCTCGGCCTGATGGATGCCCTCAAAATTGAAAAAGCCATGCTTTGTGGCTTGTCTATGGGCGGATACATTGCCTTAAATGCAATTGAAAATTACCCAAAACGATTCACCGCGTTAATACTGTGCGATACCAATTGTGTGGCCGATACACCCGAAGCTGTGGGAAAAAGGATGGTGACCATTGAGAAGATCGATAAATATGGGGTAGAACTATACGCAAATGAGAGCATTAAAAATCTCTTTGCTCCTATATCTTTTGTTACTAACCAGGAAAAAATTGCCGTAGTAAAGGAGATGATCATGAAAACTTCCGTACAATCGCTCTCGGCCACATTGCTTGCTTTGACCATGCGAAAAGAAACCTGCAACAAACTGGCCGAAATAACAGTGCCAGTGTTGATACTGGTTGGCGAAGATGATAAAATAACCCCACCGGTAGCGGCCAGGCAAATGCATAAAAACATCAAAGGTTCAATCCTGAATGTAATTGAAAATGCCGGTCATTTAAGCAACATCGAGAATTCTTATGAATTCAATATCTGCCTCGAAAAATTTCTTACGTCAGTAAGATTAAAATAACATTGAAAAAATACAGCAATGAAACGAGCCATGGGAGACAACCTCATACACAGGAGAATGACTGTAATGGCGAGTTCCATCTGGCAATTAAAAAACAAATTATAGACAGATGAAAAACGAAGAAATCGAAAAGGATTTGAATTCAAAAATCCTGAAAGTTACAATGATAATCAAGGAGCAATATCCTGAATTATCAGGTTTTTTGGAAGAAATGCCCGCAACAATTCCATCAGAAGAAAATGTGGAAATTACGCTAAAGAATTTAAGCGCTTATTATGAATCGCTGAATTCGATGTTGAGCAAATACAAATCGGAACATCCGAAAAGCTCAAAATAAAACATGATCTTACCCGGTCCGATCAAATTTCATCAATAATTTAAAACTTACAATAATGGAAGATATTAAAGAAAAAACACATGCCGGCAAGTCCAGGGCTGAATATATTAAAGTAGAAACGAATGTAAGCCTTCATATTACAGATGCTGGCGAAGGCAAACCCATTGTTTTAATACATGGCTGGCCGTTAAGCGACGAAATGTACGAGTATCAGTACAACGATCTGGTAAATAAAAATTTCCGCGTAATTGGAATCACATTAAGGGGTTTTGGCAAATCAGACAAACCTTTTGGTGCATACAATTACGATGTACATGCACTGGATATCAAGCGGATTTTGGATAAGCTGGATATCAAAGATGCTATGTTGGTTGGCTTTTCAATGGGTGGAGCAATTGCCGTCCGATTTGTAGCAGCTTACAATGAAACTCAGGTATCCAAATTGGTTTTGGCCGGAGCTGCAGTTCCGATTTGGACACAGCGCGAAGATTTCCCGTATAATCTTCCTCAAAAGGCAGTTGACGACCTGATTAAATTGAATTATAAAGATCGGCCAAAACTTTTGTCTGATTTTGCGAAAATATTTTCGGCTACCGAAACTTCATTGAACGATGGAATTGGCAATTGGCTCAACGGGATTGGGCTGAGTGCGTCTTCACATGCAACAGCAGAATGTTTAGTTGCCTTGCGCGATACCGATTTGAGACCTGATCTGGAGAAAATAAAGATTACGACTCTGATTTTACATGGAAAAAACGACAAAATATGCTCGTTCGATCTGGCTG
>DAITNH010000140.1:1612-12874 GCA_036834745.1 Prolixibacteraceae bacterium | reverse complement strand
GCATCTCAGAATTCACTGGATGCTTTCAGGTATAAAAATATGTATCTGTCGAGTTATTGGGAATTCAGGTATTACAAAGCCGACAAATTGCCAAGCCTTACCCTGAATACTACTCCGCTCGATTTTAACCATTACAGGAAAAGCGAATATAATATTCAGACCAAAGAAGACGAATTTGTGCTTCGTGATTATTTAAATACTGATATGTCAATGCAATTGAACCAAAAGATTGGATTGACCGGTGGTAGCCTTTTCCTGAGTTCGGAACTCGGAATGGTGAAAAATTTCAGTGGCGACCAGAATACCTTGTATCATTCTAATCCTGTAAGTATTGGTTATTCGCAATCGTTAAACGGGTACAATGCGTTGAGATGGCTGTCAAAAATTGAACCTCTTAAATACGAAAAAGCCAAAAAGGAGTTTATTCAGTCGCAGGAAACCCTGGCGATGAAATCCACTTCCATGTTTTTTGATCTGGTAGAAGCACAGATTCAGCTTAAAATCGCAGAAAACAATCAGTCGAATGCCGATACTTTGTATAAAATTGGCAAAGGCCGTTTTCAGGTTGGAACTGTTACACAGGATGAATTGCTCAACCTCGAATTGAACCAGTTAAATGCTACTCAATCATTAAACAAGGCTAAACTGGAAGTTGAACGTTCGCAATCAGGATTAAACTCGTACCTGATGATGGATAAACGAACCCGGATTAATTGTATTGTACCATCTCAAATACCAGCGTTACAAATCAGAGCCGACGAAGCGCTGGATATGGCCTTGAAGAACAATCCGGAAATTCTGGATCAGGAACAACAAATGATTGAACAAAACAGAGATGTTGCCAGAGCCAAATCGGAATCCGGACTGAAAACCGATATTTTTGCATTGTATGGATTAAATCAGTCAACTGAAAATTTCGATATGGTTTACGATGAACCCGATCAAAGTCAGCGCCTGCGCATTGGGCTGAGTATTCCGTTGATTGATTGGGGTCGAAGAAAAGGTCGGTTGATGATGGCCGAATCAAACCGTGAAGTGGTGAACGCCCGTGTCAGGCAATCACGCATCGACTTTGAGCAGAATATAATCCAATCGGTCATGGAATTCAACCTTCAGGCCGAACAGGTTAGAAATGCGGCAAAAGCCGACACAGTTGCACAAAAAGGCTATGATGTGACCTTCCAGCGATTTTTGATTGGAAAGGTAGATGTAATTAAACTAAATATTGCCCGGAACGATCGCGAATCGGCTAGAAGAGAATACATCAATGCCGTAAAAACGTATTGGCAATATTACTACAGACTGCGTATGCTTGCACTTTACGATTTTGTTAAAGGTGAAAGCCTGACCGCCGAGTACGATAAAATTATAGAAAACTAAACGACATGCTCAAGAATAAAAAATACCTTATTATAGCCCTCCTGATAGTTGTCGCTATTGCTGCGGCTGTATTCTTTGCCTTTCAGATAAAACCCGATTCGGTAAAAACTTTCAAGGTAAAGAAGGGCAACCTGGAAACTGTAATTAACTGCAAGGGTGAAGTAAAAGGTGAAAAATACACGGAAATCAATCTTCCGGATGAAATTTGCGACCGCGAATTACGCGTTTACCAGTTGAAAATTGTGGATTTAATTCTGGAAGGCAAAGTGGTTAAAAAGGGCGATTACATTGCCAAAATTGATGAAGGCCAGCTATCGACCCAGATGCGAAATAAGTTGCAGGACAAAGAGCGGATGGATGCCGACCTGCGCAATGCGATGCTTGACTCCACGGTGAACCTTTCAAGAAAACGGGAATCCATCACCAATGCGAAACTTGATTTGGAATACCTTAAGATCGACCTTGAACAATCGAAATATGAATCGGAAGCCTATCAGCGAAAAACCCAAATGAGGTACCAAAAGGCAGAGTTGGAGGTTGAAAAAATCAGGAGGGATTATCTGCTTGACAGAAACAAACTTAAAATTCAGGTTGGCCGTTATCAGGAGAGGGTAGCCCAACTTCAGAAAGAAATTGAAAAATATCAGTTGGCAATTGCTGCAACAACTATCAGAACTCCTGAAGACGGAATTGTAATGTTTGCAAAAGACTGGTCAGGGAAAACCTACGGAAAAGATTCGGAGGTAAATATCTGGCGTCCGCTGATCGCGACTTTGCCCGACATGTCAGTGGTAATTACCGAAGCGTACATCAAAGAAATCGACATTGCCAAAGTTCATCTCAACGACAGTGTGCGCATTACAATTGATGCTCTTGCAGGCAGGGTTTTCTCTGGAAAAGTAGTCAAGATTGCAACCATAGGCGAAGATCACAAAGATTTTGACATGAAAGCCTTCAAGGTAATTATCCGGTACGAAAAATCGGATAAGGATCTGAAACCGGGGATGACCGCAAATAATGATATTATTGTGGGCAATTTCAAAGATAAACTGTTGGTTTCGCGACAGGCAATATTTTCTAAAAACGGAAAGCAAATTGTTTACCTGAAAAAGGGAGGGGACATTACAGAGCAGGAAATTGAACTGATTGCCGAAAATGATTTATTTGGAGCAGTAGAGAATACGTTGAATGAAGGAGATGTATTGTTACTTTATCAGCCTGATGAATTTAAAATTGAAACTGAGAAGGTTGCAAGCAATGAATAACCATTAACAATTGTTTGGAACTTACTACTTTGTTGATAAAAGGGTTTTTGTACTTTTGGCGTCTTATAAAAACCAAAACCCTAAACCAACTCAATGAGATTCTACTTTCTTTGTCTGTTGATGTTCCTGAACATTTTTTCGTATTCTTCAAGTAAAATTTTCCCGGCCATTAAAAAATTGCAGCAGGATTCGGTCGTTCGGAAAAACAATGAAAATGTAATCCTTAACGTCAAAAAATCGACAGCACCGATAAAGATTGACGGGTTGATCAGCGAGCCGGATTGGGAAAAAGCCGAAAAAGCTACCAACTTCAGGCTGGTGCTTCCAGTCGATTCCGGTTATGCAAAATCACCATCAGAAGTGGTGATGACTTACGATGCAAAAGCATTTTACCTCGGAATTACCTTTTTTGATACCATTCCGGGCAAACGGGTCATGGAGTCTTTTCGCCGCGATTTTACTTTTGGCAACAACGATAATGTGCTTGTATTTTTTGATACCTTCCTGGATCAGACCAACGGTTTTTCTTTTGGCGCATCGGCTTCCGGCGCAAAATGGGATGGAACGCAATCGAACGGTGGGGCTGTAAACCTGAACTGGGATTGCAAGTGGGATTCTAAAACTACTCAATATCCCGACCGTTGGGTGACCGAAATGCGCATTCCTTTTCGGTCTGTCAGGTTTAAATCGGGTACCGACAAATGGTATGTAAATTTCAGCCGGCTCGACCTGAAAACCAACGAAAAATCTTCTTGGGCGCCGGTTCCTCGTCAGTTTGCAACTGCGAGCCTTGCCTATACCGGCGTGTTGCAATGGGAAGAACCCCTTCCAAAATCAAAAATGATGTTTTCGGTTATTCCTTATGTTTTTGGGAGTGCGGCCAGAAATTTTGAAGCCGGAACAAACACTACTTACCGCAAGGATTTTGGGTTTGATGCCAAACTTGGATTGACCACTTCCATGAATCTGGATCTGACTTACAACCCCGATTTTTCGCAGGCAGAAGTCGATCAGCAGGTGACCAATCTCGACCGTTTTGAATTGTTTTTTCCGGAGAAACGGCAATTTTTTCTTGAAAACAGCGACCTTTTTTCCAATTACGGATTCAGTTCGGTTACCCCTTTCTTTTCCCGTCGAATTGGCCTGGATGCTCCGGTTCTGGCAGGCACACGTTTAAGCGGTAAACTCGGAAACAATTGGCGTTTGGGGCTTTTGGATATGCAAACCGAAAAAACAGCAGATCAGTTATCCCGCAATTTTATGGTTGTCTCGCTACAGCGTCAATTATTTTCACGATCAAATATCGGGATGATCCTTGTAAACAAGGAATATATGGATGAGCCCGGAGCGCAGAATTTTAACCGCATTGCAGGGCTCGATTACAATTTAGCCAGCAGTAATAATGCATGGAGCGGGAAATTGTTCTATCACCGTTCTTTCAGTCCTGAAAATCCGGGAAAGCAATATGCTCAGGGATCATCGCTTTCATATAACACCCGTCGCATTCATGCAGGAATGGCACAAGCCAGTGTTGGTGAAAATTACAGTGCCGAATCCGGTTACGTTCGTCGGACTGGCTATAACTTGTTAAATCCTGAATTTAGCTTGTTGTGGGTTCCAAATAAAAAAGTGGTGAGTCATGGAATTGTAGCAGAGGCTGATTATTTTTTTGATTCCGGATACAATCAGATAGACCACGAATTTACCCTGATGTATAAATTCGAATTTAGCAACCGCGCCATACTCGATGCAGGAATAAAGGATTTCTATACACGTTTGGACAAGGATTTTGATCCGACCCACATCAGCAAAACGGTATTAACGAAAGGAACAGAATATTCTACCAATATTGGTTTTATCGACTATTTCTCCGACACACGAACCTTGTTCAATTATTCGGCAACAGTTGCTACCGGTGGTTTTTACAGTGGAAAGATCAGTTTGCTTGAAGGTAGAATTACCTACCGTTATCAGCCATATTTAAACATGACTGTTAACTTTTCATACAACGATATCAATCTGCCTGCACCATTCGAGCGGGCTCAGTTTTGGCTAATTGGTCCCAAACTCGACCTGACTTTGAGCGACAAAGTCTTCTTTTCAACATTCGTGCAATACAACGAGCAAATCGACAATATGAATATCAATATGCGGTTTCAGTGGAGGTACAAACCGGTTTCCGATTTGTTCATCGTTTACACCGACAACTATTACACCGGTAACTGGAATTCACGAAACCGGGCATTGGTGCTGAAACTGAGCTATTGGTTTAATTAATCCTTCGACAAGCTCAGGAACCGTGTTCAGTGGTCAGTCGCAGTAATCAGAGATCTTGCCAGTGTAGATTTCTGAAAACTGAACATTGCGACTGAACACTATTCAGAATTTCTCAAACACCCCCAACCCAAACAAAGCAAAATCATATTTTATGGGGTCTTCAGGATCGAATTCACGAAGCTTGGCGGTGATTTCTTCAACGGCACGCCAGTCGTTTTGGGTTCGGGTTAGTAATCCGAGTTTGCGGGAAACATTGCCGGTATGAATATCAAGCGGAAGCATCAATGCTGAGGCTGGTATTTTTTTCCACAGGCCAAAGTCAACACCGAAATTGTCGGATCTGATCATCCACCTTAAATACATATTCAACCTCTTGGCTGCAGCGCCTTTCTCCACATCTGAAACATGTTTTTCGGTACGATGCTCGTGTTCGGGCTCAAAAAATACCTTCCGGAAATGAACCAAAGCGCTGAAAACACTTTCCTCTTTCCGGAATCCATCCGTAAAAACCTGTTCCAATCCTCCATGATTCTGATAGATATTCCGGAGCGATTTCAGGAAGTAAATGCAATCAATACCATTGAATGTGCGGTGCTTGAAATCTGAGAATGTCTCCCATTCGTCTTCCGGGGTATTCAGCAGGAATTCAATGGGGTTGTTGTTCATGAGGGTTACCAGTTTCAACGCATTGCGGATAATGGTTGGTCGTTGTCCCCAGGCCAGTGTTGCAGCAAGAAAACCGGCAATTTCTATATTTTCTTTGGTGGTAAACAGGGCTGGAACCTGAATCGGGTCGGTTTCAATAAAAACAGGATGATTGAATGAAAGGTATTTTTGATCTAAAAAAGACTGGATATCTGCAAAGTTCCATGTTCCAAATTCCATGTTCCAGGTTGGGGCGTAACTTTGGATATTGGATATTTGGTATTGAGTATTAGATATTTTTTTCAATTTAATTTTTCACTTTTTAAGCTTCGATGAGGCCATCTTTCATCCTGATAATGGCATCGCTTTGCGCTGCAAAACTTTCGTCGTGCGTTACAATAACAAGGGTTTGTTTAAACTTGTCGCGGAGTGTGAAAAACAATTCGTGCAGGTCTTCGCGGTTTTTTGTGTCGAGGTTTCCTGAAGGTTCGTCGGCAAGTATTACCGATGGATTGTTGATGAGCGCCCTCGCCACTGCCACCCTTTGGCGTTCTCCTCCCGACAGTTCGCCCGGTTTGTGGTTGAGCCGGTGCGAGAGACCTAAAAATTCGAGGTATTCACGTGCTTTTGCTTCGGCTTCTTTTTTCGGAGTTTTTGCAATGAAAGCCGGGATGCATACATTTTCGAGGGCAGAAAATTCAGGCAGCAAATAGTGAAACTGAAAAACAAATCCGATTCGTCGGTTTCTGAAGTCGGCCAATTGCCATTCGTTCATCACCGAAATATTCTGATTGCTGATAAAAACCTTGCCGGAGTCGGGCTGGCTTAATGAACCGATGATCTGAAGAAGTGTAGTTTTTCCGGCACCACTGGGGCCAACGATCGAATAAAGTTTCCCTGTCGGAACCTCAAGGTCGATTCCTTTTAAAACCTGAAGCGAACCAAACGATTTTTTTATGTTTTCGACCCTGATCAATCGTTTACGGTTTTAACTTCATCATTGATAGTTGCAGTGATGTTGTCGGTCTCTTTTTTAACTTCAGTAGTGATAGTGTCAGTGCTTTTTTGCACATCGTTTTTTATTTCCTGAATATCACTTTTGATCTCGCTTGTATGTTTTTTGATACCGTCTTCAATATCGGTTCGTGCTCCCTGAATGGTTGACTTTATATCTCGGATATCGTCTCCAATTCCTCCTCCGGCGTCATTGATCTCACGTTTTATTTCGTTGGTAGCTTTCTGGAATTCGCGCATGGCTTTGCCCAAAGTTTTTGCAATATCAGGAATAGCTTTCGAACCAAAAAATAACAATGCAACAAAAATGATTAGTACAATCTCACTTCCACCCATAATAAGAATAAATTAAATGGTTGACCATTTTTAAAATTTCAGCAAATATACAAACTTGTAGAGAACATCGGTCGAAGATAGCTAAGAATGATTGGCCGAATCTGAGTTTTGATTTAAAAAAGAAGCAGGAATTCCATCCGTCGGTTGACTTATGAAATCCCTGCTTCAGGATTATTAATAAGATTTAATGCTTGTCCGTTAATTTGCTTTTTCTTAACAGTCATTTGTTGTCATTCATGGTCATTCCTTTGTCATATCTCGTTTCATGGCAACTTCATGACAACTTCATGACAACCAAATGACAATTAAATGACTTTTAATGACCATAGGTAAATTTGCGGATATCCATTTAAGATTTTATCTTAAACTCTGTCAGCTTTTTTAACTTTCTTAAGTGCATCGTACACAATAGGAGTTGCAACAAATATTGATGAATATGTTCCAACGCCAATACCTACAAGAAGAGCGAAGGTGAAACCCTGAATGGATGTGCCCCCAAACATAAAGATTGCGATCAGTACCACCAGTGTACTCAACGAGGTACTGAAAGTACGGCGCAATGTTGAATTCATCGCATGATTCATGTTGTCATCAAGTTTACGTTTTGGATACAGGTGAAGGTATTCACGAACACGGTCATAAACAATAACGGTATCGTTGATTGAATACCCGATCACGGTCAGAATGGCTGCAATAAATGCCTGGTCAATCTCCAGTGAGAAAGGTAGCACTCCTGCGAACAATGAGAATACACCAAGCGTAATGATGGAGTCATGAGCGAGTGAAATTACACCTCCCAATCCATACTGCCAGTTGCGGAAACGGATCAGAATGTAAAGGAAGATAATGACCAGTGCAAAAAAGATAGAGATAACAGCATCTTTCTTTATGTCGTCAGAGATGGTTGGACCCACTTTCTGAGAACTCATTCGGTGAAGGCTGATAAAATTATCGAGTGATACATCGCCTACAAAACCTCCATTTTTAAGACCCTGATACATTTGTTCTTCAACTTCGTTATCAGCGTTTTCGCTCAGATCGTCGATTTTAAACGTTGTCGTAATACGAACCTGGTTGGCATTTCCGAATGTTTTTACTTCAGGAGTATTGTTGTTAAATACCGGGGTAAGCACCTTTTGCACATCGGCAACTTTTACGTTGTCGTCAAAACGCACAACGTAGGTACGGCCTCCCTTAAAATCAATACCTGACTGGAACCCACGAACTACAAATGAAGTAATTGATATAAGAATCAATGCGCCGGAAATGTAATAGAACAATTTGCGTTTTTCCAGGAATTTGATTTTTGTATTTCTCAGCCAGTCGGAAGTAACCTTTGCAGTAAAGGTGATATTTTTATTCTTGCTCAACTGACGTTCGAAAATCAAACGGGAAATAAAGATAGCGGTAAACATCGAAGTAAGGATACCAATGATCAGTGTAGTAGCAAAACCTTTGATCGGTCCTGAACCAAACAGATAAAGTACGATACCGGTTAACAAAGTTGTTACCTGTCCGTCGATAATTGCAGAGTAGGCTGCTTTGTAACCATCGGTAATTGCAAGCCGAAGCGATTTGCCGCCAACTATTTCCTCCTGAACACGCTCGTAGATCAACACGTTTGCATCGACGGCCATACCCAGTGTCAGTACGATACCTGCGATACCCGGCAACGTAAGCACAGCGCCGATGGAAGCCAGAATACCAATAAGAAAGAACATGTTTACGACCAGTGCGATGTTGGCTGCCAGACCTGCGCTCTTGCTATAGAAGAACAACATATAAACAAGTACCAGAATGAACGCGATTGCAAACGACCACATACCACTGTTGATTGCTTCCTGGCCCAATGATGGACCTACAACGTCTTCGGCAATGATGATGGCAGGTGCAGGCATTTTTCCTGATTTCAGGATATTTGCAAGGTCCATCGCTTCTTCAACGCTTTCCATCCCTGTGATCGACGAACGTCCACCAGTGATTTCTCCGTTAACATTTGGATAAGAACGTACATAACCGTCGAGAACGATGGCTATTGATTTTCCGACATTTTCTTTGGTCAAACGTGCCCATATTTTAGCACCTTCGCTATTCATGGTCATGCTTACTTCCGGACGGCTGCCCATTTCGGCGTAATCCTGACGGGCATCGGTAATTACATCGCCTTCGAGTGGTGCACGGCCATCGCGACCGGTAACTTTAATGGCTATCAAACGGTAGAATTTTTCCTCTTTATCAATGGATTTTGCTGTCCATTTGAAATTAAGGTTGCGAGGCATCAGGGCTTTAATCTGATCCATTTTCAGATACTCCATTACTTTGGCAGTATCCTTAAAGTGGGAAGTTCCAACGGCAGCTCCGGGAAATAATTCACCCTGTGCGGTAGCGCTTGGCGACAATACTGAAAACAATGGGAATTGTTTTGCCATATCGGAAGATGGATCAACAGAGGCAGAATCAGTGGTTGCAGCGGCTTCCATTTCGTTCAGCAAACTGCTGGTTGTATCGGCTACAGCAACTGTGGCAGCCAATGTATCAGCCGGAGCAATTGATCCTGTTGATTTCAATGCAAGAATTTCAACCAGTTTCTGGTTTGCCTGAGCAAGATATGGATAAACCTCACTATTGTCATAAGTTTCCCAGAATTCGAGGTTGGCAGTTCCCTGCAACAGTTTACGAACACGTTTTGGATCGTCAACCCCTGGAAGTTCTACCAAAATACGTCCGGCAGTCTGTAATGGCTGGATGTTGGGCTGTGCAACTCCGAAACGGTCGATCCTGGTGCGTATAATATTGAAAGAGTTGTCGATGGCTACTTTCGTTTCCTTGCGCAGAACGTCCAATACTTCCGCATTAGTTGAATTGTATTTGACCTGATCTTTTAATTCAAGGGTGTTGAAAATAGAAGCAAGTTTTCCGTTTGGCGATACTTCTTCGAATGCTTTTCCGAAGCTGGTCACGAAATCATCCTGACTGTCTTTCTGCTTTTCAACTGCCAGCCTGATGGCGGCTGTAAATGTTGAATCTTTGCTGTAGTTCGACAGTGATTTTACCAGATCAACTACTGAAACTTCGAGGGTAACGTTCATACCGCCCTGCAAGTCGAGTCCAAGACCAAGCTGGAGCTCTTTAACTTCTTTGAACGTGTATTTACGGATTCCCAGTAAATTGTAAACCACTTCGCTCGACATTGAATCGAGGTAAGCAAGTTCTTTTTGTTTGTCGCCTTTTGCATAAGCTCTGGCCTCTTTCTCAGTTTGGTTTGCCTGAAAGGTAAACATCAATTGATAAAGACAAATCAAAGCAATAAGAATTGCAAAAAGTCTGATTGCACCTTTGTTTTGCATTTGTTAAAAATTTAAATTGTTTGAAATAAAATATGATAACGGTATAATATATTCAGGAAAAGTGATTTTGCTGCTCTGGCAATTGGATGGAACATTTTCGGGTCCGCACGCAATTCTTCCTGATAAAAGAGAAGCTGAGAATTATGAAAGTGGTGGTGTGTCGTCGGGGCTGGAATAGATTACCCGATTAAAAGGCAGTGAATGAAACGAACAGGCAGCTGTAGCGAATGAATGCGATGATTCGGCTTTCATCAGTTGAAATGTCCGCAAATTGTAATGTTTTAATAAAAATTTATCCTGAGTAAATGCAAACCGGAAGCGGAAAGAAAACTCGCCTGCCACTGTTTTTAAATTGAATGAATTTACCGGGTTACAGAAAAACATTTTACCGGCATCGAAATCATTCTGAACCGGAATCTTCATGGTTGAACCAGCTAATTTCTGATTGGTGGAATTGTACATATCAAACACAGCAGCAGCGCTAACCATCGCAATTAGCAGGCACAAGCGCAACAGTGAATGTTTGGATATGTATTTCTTCAGATTCATAAAAATATTTTTCAGCCGCCAAATATATAATTTATTTTCTAATAATATGATTCTGTTTTTCTGCTGTCGGGCAGCCTATGGTAACTGAAACTGAATTGTTTTTGTATTGTAGTCTATCCTGCATTTGTAGTGCATCAGAATATCGCCTCCTAAAAGTCCTGCAATTCGGTAGCTACTGTATTTTCCGTAAATTTCGTTTACATGTTTCAGGTCAATCAGGGCAACTTTGTTGTTGGTAATTTCCAGTTCGCCCAGCTTCAGGAAAAACATTTTTCCGACTGAAGTTTCCATCATTCCCTGATTGATTCCTGCGCTTTGAAAGTCTTCTTCATTGTCGGAATCCAATATTTCATAGTAAAGATTAAGGTTAATGTCCAGCACCGATTTTGATGCCCCGGTGTCGATAATCCAGCATGAAGGAGTTCCATCCTGAAATTCACCTTCAATCA
>DAITNH010000140.1:0-1512 GCA_036834745.1 Prolixibacteraceae bacterium | reverse complement strand
CCGGTGTCGATAATCCAGCATGAAGGAGTTCCATCCTGAAATTCACCTTCAATCAAAATATGATAATTTTCGTTTTCTAGTTCAATTATTTGGAGAGGTATTTCAATCATAAAGTAATTATAAAAAAGCCCCTGCAATTGTTCGCAGGGGCTCCAAATATAGATTTTATTGTTTGTTTTTTTTTCTGAAAAAGACTAAAGAATATTCATTCCGTCAACAACGTCCATGATTTCTTTAACTGATTTTGCCGATTCAACCAATAAAGCCTGTTCGTCATCGGTCAGTTTTACTTCAATGATTTTTTCTACGCCGTTTTTGCCCAGTTTTACCGGAACGCCAACAAAAACATCGTTTAAGCCAAATTCGCCTTCCATTTTAACACAACATGGGAAAATGCGTTTTTGATCCATCACAATTGCTTCAACCATTTGTGCTGCAGCCGAACCTGGTGCATACCAAGCCGAAGTTCCCATCAGGTTTACCAATTCGCCACCACCTTTTTTAGTACGGTCGATAATTTTGTCCAGGGTCTCTTTGTCGATCATTTCAGTAACAGGAATACCTGAAACCGTTGTGTAGCGGGGTAGTGGAACCATCGTGTCTCCGTGTCCGCCCATCAGTAAAGCCTGAATGTCGCGAGGCGAAACATCCAATGCCTCAGCAAGGAAAGCGCGGTAACGGGCAGTGTCGAGGATTCCGGCCATACCCATCACTTTATTTTTCGATGTTTTTGCAACCGCATAAGCAACGTAAGTCATTACGTCCAATGGGTTCGAAACAATTATAATAATGGCATTTGGTGAATATTTAATTACGTTCTCGGTAACGCTTTTTACGATGCCTGCGTTGATCGAAATCAAATCGTCGCGGCTCATTCCAGGTTTACGCGGAACGCCTGAAGTAATAACAACAACATCCGAATCGGCTGATTTAGAGTAGTCGTTGGTAGCACCAACCAAACGGGTGTCGTAGAAATTAATGGGGGCAGTTTGCCATAAATCCAATGACTTGCCTTCCGACAATCCTTCTTTAATATCAAGTAAAACTACTTCTTGTACAATGTTTTTTTCGGCTACGATCTGTGCACAGGTAGCTCCAACATTTCCGGCACCAACTACAGTTACTTTCATGGTTGTATTTTTGTTTATTACTTTTTTATTTCGAATGCAAAGATAAAAGGTATTTTGAATTAGCACATCTTTTTTTGGTTCGCTTAACAATTTGGTAAAAAAATCAATCAATCAGTTTGTTACAGTGAAAAACTCACCCCCCTGCCTGCGGCCTTCCTCCCTCTCTTTTAAAAAGAGAGGGGGCAAGCACCATAGGTGCGAGGGGGTGAGTATGTGTGAAAAGATTACCCATATAAAACTACATAAGCAAAATCATGCATATTATCAAATTTTCCTACTTAACAAATGTTGTAATAATACAAAATGAAAATTTTCTATTTCGCTGTTTTTTTTACGAATGGTTATGTTTTTAATGCGAACTACCCGATTTGACTGTCGAATG
>DAITNH010000139.1:0-12884 GCA_036834745.1 Prolixibacteraceae bacterium | reverse complement strand
TTAAAATAGTAACAATGGACGGCACAGTTTGTATGGAATCATATATTTATGAAAGCTGTTCGTTCAACATTGCCCATTTTGTGCCGGGAATCTATTCGGTAATTATTTCTTCTGAAACGGGTATTTCAACACAAAAACTGGTAAAGATTTAGATACCTTACCTGAGCCTTACCGCATTTATGCCAATGATAATAAGCGCCGGCATCGGTGGTTTTTCGTTAGCCATTAACTGTTCAATGTTTCCGAGCGTACTTTCGAAAGTGCAGGCATCGGGCTGCGAAACTTTGCTTAGAATCTGAACTTTTGTTTCCGGTGAAATGGCATTTTCCAGAAGTCGGTTTGCCAGTTTCACCAATTTATTTAATCCCATAAAAAAGATCACCGGCGAACCTGAATTCAACACAGAAATAAAGGTTTCGAGGTCACAGAAATCGCCTTCGGAATAATGGCCGGTTCCAAAAAGCACCATGCTGTTTTTGCCTCTTTCGGTAAGCGGAATACCATACAGCGAGGCTGCTCCAAGCGCTGAAGTTACTCCGGGAATTACTTCGTAATTCAGGTTGTTTTCAATGCAAAAGCGGATTTCTTCGGCACCGCGACCAAAAATCATCGGATCACCCGATTTCAGGCGAACCACCTTTTGACCTTTCGAAGCCAATTCGATAATTAACTGATTGATCCATTCCTGTCGGTCGGTCTGATCCTGTCCATCCTGATATAATTTGCCCACATAAATTCGTTGAGCTTCAGGCCTTGAAAGGTTCAGAATTTCGTTGCTCACCAATGCGTCATGCAGAATACAATCCGCTTCCTGAATGCGTTTCAGCGCCTTTACCGTCAGTAATTCAGGATCGCCGGGACCCGCGCCAACTATGGAAATCATAAAAGCCTCCCCCAACCCCTCCAAAGGAGGGGAGAAATACATTGATTAATATTTTGTTTTCGGCAACGGTAGATTGCTTTCATAAATATCAGATATTTTCGATCTGGTCCAAATAGTCCATCGGACTTGAATAAATAAACTGATAATTGAGCAACCGGATAAGCTTGCTGCTGTCGATGGTTTTAAAGGCGGCAAGTTCTTCGGAAATAGCCGGAACCGGCAATCCTGATTGAATGGCCGCTTTTTCGTAGAAGTCTTTTTTCATCGGATGTTCAGGGCAACAGGCATTCAGCGTTTCTCCCCAAAGTTCCTGCTTGATAATTGCTGAAATTATTCCGATACAATCGTCCTGATGAATCAGGTTAACCGGCGCATTGGCAATTGGCTGTGTCGATTTCAGGAGAAAACGTGCTGGATTGCGGTCGGCGCCAATTAAGCCGCCAAACCGAACAATGGTGGTTTTAAACCCGGATTGTTCCCTCAATAGATTCTCTGCATCAGCCAGCGCCTTTCCACTCGCTTTGTCAGGAAACAAAATTTCATTTTCACGCGCGAGTTGGTTTTGATCGGGATAAACGGAAGTAGATGAAATGAATATCACTTTTTGAATTCCTGACTTCAGGATAAATGGAATCAATCGCCTTATTTGAGAAGGGAAAACCTGCTCAATTCCTTCGATCCGGCGCGGAGGAATGGAAATGACCAAAACATCGCACTTGAAAAAATCGGGATCATCCAGAATGACTTCCGTATCGGATAAAACAATCCGGTAGGGTGAAATACCTGCATCGCGCAGCATTCCGAACTTCACATCAGACGTAACCGAACCTTTTACGGAAAAGCCGTCTTCCAGAAAATGCTTAGCAAGTGGCACTCCGAGCCATCCGCATCCAAGTACTGATATTGATCTGTTTTCTAATTCCATCGTAAAATTTTAAAACTTATTATTTTCTTCTTCCCAGCGCGAAATGGCAAATTGCACAAACGACAATTCTTCTTTTTCAGGTGAAAGATAGACTTTATTAGTGAAAACCCGCCATGCAGCTCGTGCTGTGGTGTTTTCGTTCGCAAGAATTAACGATGCCGGATTCGGGATATTGCCGGAGGCTTTAAAACTATCAATTCCTGAAGCGCTGAAAAATAAATAGGCATCGAATATTCCGTTCACAAAATGCTCGATGTGCGTATTTTTATAAACTTCCACTTCGGAATACTGAAGCGGAAAACCTGCAAAAATGGAGTTGATCTCACTGTGCAGTTTGTCGCCATGCAAAAACAATACTGACTCGCCCTGATTTTGCTCAATCACTTTTTCCGCCAGTTCCGTGTAGTTCGAAAACGAGGAGATAAAAACCGGCAAGCTCAGCTCGCCAAGTATTTCAGCCTGTTTTTCCGACCAGCAATAAAGGCGATCGTTGACGGTCAATCCAATTTTTGACTGAAACCGAACCAGCCAGTGAGCCGCATAAATACTGGTTACCACCCATTGCTTGCTGCCATTGGCCATTGTTTCGAAGAAATTCAGGTTTGGTTTTTTGTACTCGATCCTGAAAAAGCTTTGTTCAACAAACTGAATTGGTTGTTTTTGCAGCCATTCACGGCTAACCTTCGACAATTTTTTACCGATAAAAAATACTGGAGTTTTCATGGTTTAATGTTTAAAATCTGATCCTTTCAATGTTGCTGTCACATATTCCTTCCTGATTACAAAATCACCCAGCTTTTCACCTTCATTTCGGTTCGATGCGTAATCGGCAATGATGGGCTTTAATTCAGCCAGAATTTCGTCTTCTGTAAGCGTTTCCTTGTAGAGCGTATTCAGGCGGGTACCAATAAAATTTCCGCCCAGATAGAGGTTGTAGTGTCCTTCAGATTTTCCGACAAAACCAATTTCTGCCAGATACGGCCTTCCGCAACCATTCGGGCAGCCGGTCATCCGAATCACAATTTCTTCTTTTAACAATCCATTCTGATCAAGAATCCCTTCGATTTTGGTGATCAGTGACGGCAAATACCGTTCGGCTTCAGCAAAAGCCAAACCGCAGGTATTCAACGCAACACAGGCAATGGAATTTTGACGAAGGCCTGAAATTTCGCCCGGCAAAACACCGTTTTCCTTAAAAATCCGACTGATTTCTTTCTTCTCTTCAGCGGTCACATTGGCAATAATCAGGTTCTGATTTCCCGTCAAAATAAATTGACCTTCAATATTTTGAGCCACTTTGCGCAAAGCAGTTTTCATTTTCTGTTCCCCTTTGTCAGCGACACGTCCGCCTTCCACAAAAAGGGTCAGGCTCCATTTCGAATCGGTGCCTTTTTTCCAGCCCAGTCGATCGCCATTGCGGGTAAAAGAGTATGGTTTCGCTTCCTGAAACGCATAACCGAGGTACTTCTCCACTTCCGATTTGAACCAGCCGAGACCATGATTGTCGATGGTATATTTCATTCTCGAAAACTTGCGGTTTTGGCGGTTTCCGTTGTCGCGCTGTACAAGCACCACTTTTTCCGACACCTCAAGCACCTGTTTCGGAGTACAAAAACCAATTACATCGGCCAAACGCGGATATGCTTCAGAAATCCCGAAAGTGGAACCCATTCCCCCGCCAATGGCCACATTGTAGCCAATAATTTTACCTTTTTCAACGATGGCGATAAAACCCAGATCCTGCGAAAAAACATCACAATCGTTGTATGGTGGAAGTACGACCGCAATCTTGAATTTACGAGGCAGATAGCGATCGCCATAAATTGGTTCAACATCCTTTTTACTGTCGGCGATCAATTTCTGGTCGAGCCAGATTTCGTGGTAAGCGGTGGTTGAAGGCAGCAAATGTTCACTAATTCTGCGGGCAGTATCGTACATTTCAGCGTGCAACTCTGATTCAGCAGGATTCGGATGACACATCACATTTCTATTTACATCGCCGCAGGCAGCAATCGTATCCATTAGTCCGTCATTCATTGCCTGAATGGTTTTCTTCAGATTCGTTTTAATCACCCCATGCAACTGAAATGCCTGACGCGTAGTCAGTTTCAGCGTGTGGTTGGCATATTGTTCCGAAATGTCATCCATTTTCAGCCATTGCGACGGGCTCACTACCCCAGCCGGAATTCGAACGCGAATCAGAAAAGAATACGCAGGTTCCAGTTTTTGGCGTTTGCGTTCTTTCTCCAGATCACGGTCGAATTGCTGGTACATGCCGTGAAACTTTGATATTTGTTGGTCGGCAAAAGCAATTGAACCGGTGATCGGGTCGGCCAGGCTTTCAACCAGCGTACCACGCAAATAATTACTTTCGTATTTAATACGTTCTAATTCTGATAATTCATTCCAATTGATTGTATCACTCATCTCATGTCAGTTTTATTAATTTTAGATCAATAAACATCGGTTTGAAAACGCTTTTCCTTTTTCAATTTTTTAAGGAATTCCAGCGCTTTTTCTTCGCTCATTCCACCTTCGGTTTCAAAAATCTGCAGCAAGGCTTTCTGAACATCGCGGGCCATCTGTTTCATGTCGCCGCACAAGTAAATGCTGGCACCTTTGTTCAACCATTCATATATTTCCTTTTGCTTTTCAATGAGTCGGTGTTGAACGTATATTTTTTCTTTCTGATCGCGTGAAAAGGCGACATCAATTTTTTCCAGATAGCCGTCCTTGAGCAGTTTCTGCCATTCAAGCTGATACAAAAAGTCAGAACCAAACCGTCGTTCGCCAAAGAACAGCCATGTTTTTCCTTTCTGATTGCTGGCCTCGCGGTGCTGCAAAAATGCGCGGTACGGTGCTACTCCAGTGCCCGCTCCTACCAGAATAACAGGTGTTTCTTCATTTTCAGGAAGTTTAAATGCCGGGTTTTTCTCAATAAATACGGAAACAAGCGAATCGGGTTCAATTTGATCGGCCAGATAAGTTGAACATGCGCCAGAACGTTCCCGTCCATTTTTTGAATAGCGAACCCTTGAAACGGTAATGTGAACTTCTTCGCCTACTGCCAGTTGGCTGGATGAAATGGAATACAACCGGGCAGGGAAACTTCTGAGAATTTCAACCAGTTGCTGTGCGGTAAAATCCGCAGGAAATTCCTCCAGCAAATCCAAAACATCGTGTCCATATAAATATTGATCTAATTTTTCTTCATTTTCAATTACTTCCTGAAGTTTCGGATGCCTCGATTTTTCAAAATAATTCTGAATAACATCGCGCGTCAAAACAGTAATTTCAAGGTGATTTGAAAGTGCTTCTTTCAACGAAAAATCACCTTCTTTAATGGTCACTGTTTCTGAACCGTCAAATCCCTTGGATTTCAAAATCTCCTCGACCAAAACGGTTGGATTACTGGCCAAAATACCGACAGAATCGCCCGGTTCGTATGTTATTCCTGAACCTTCAAGCGACAACTCCATATGATAAACTTCCTTATCAGAATCGCGACCTGTAATTTTAACTTTATCGATTACAGTTGCCTGAAACGGATTTTTCCGCGTGTATTCAGCTGCCTTTAAAACCGGATTTGATGTTGCACCACTCAGACCCGAACTGTCCGGAATTTCAATAAAAACACTGGCAAACTCATTGATCCAGCGATCGACATCATCTTCAAAATCAACATCCAGTTTCAGTATTGGCAAAATTGCTTTTGCGCCTGATTGAGTCAAAGCCTGATCGATATCAATTCCGGTTTTACAAAAAAGTTTGTAACTTTTATCTCCCAATGCAACCACGGCATAGTTCAGCCCGGGCAATTTCGGTGAGCGTTTTCCGGTAATAAACGCATGAAAATCTTCGGCCATTGCAGGCGGTTCGCCTTCGCCGTGCGTGCTGACGATGAAAACCACATTGGTTTCCGATGCAAGCTGCCTTGTTTTGTACTCATCGAGCGCAATGGCTTTTGCTTCTACTCCACTGTTGGCAAGCTTTTCTGTCAGTTTACCGGCAATTGTTTTACTTCGTCCGGTATGCGTTCCGTAAAGTATTGTCAGCTTTTTACTGCTCTTTTCCTGAATAACCGAATTGACTGGCTGAATGCCGGAAGTTGTTGCCAGCAAACCTTGGAAATAGCCATTTATCCAGAGTAACTGTTCCCGGTTCAATCCGGCAGAAAGGCCTGATAAAGCACCTAACTGTTGTTCATTTAATGGACTTAATTGTATGGTCATATTTTTAGTTTTTATATTTCAGGTTCCATCCGCCAACTGGCGGACAAGTTCCTAGTCATGCATGACTGATCACTTCTGCAGAGACTGTGCCTTTGCCTTTGTCTGTTCCTTTTTTATCCTTTTCCAAATATTTCTGAATCAAATTGCGCAGCCGGATGGATTCATATACATCCTGTGCATTTGAGCTGACTGCAACCGTGATATTTCCATCTTTATAAATGGCTGGCGAAACAAACTGACAAAGCGAAGGATTGTCATGAATGTTGACCAAAACGCCTGCTTCCCTTCCGTCAAAGGTAATCTGGCGGTCGAGCTCTTCATTGTTGGTACACGAATAAAGCATCAAGTAGCCTTTCAAATCACTCTTATCATATCGTTTTTGATAGCAGGTAATTCCTATTGAAAGTATCTCGTCAATGATGTTTTCGGCAACAACTTCGAGGTTCGCACCAAAACGCTGTAAAATTCTGATTTTCTTTAATGCCCTTTGTCCACCACCAATAATCAGGATTTTCTCATCCGAAATATCAATTGATATGGGTAAATAGTTTTTCATTTCAGCATTTGTTATTTAAATCTGATAATCACTTCCTGTATTTTTGATGCGCCCGAATTTAATTCTGTTCCAGGTTCTTTCGTGAAAATAATATAGGGCCATTTTGGTAAAGACTTCTATCCCACCGATAGCAAGGGCCAAGTCAAGTTTACCAGTAATAAATATCGAAATCACGATGGTATCAATTGTTCCGATCGTACGCCATGATACCGATTTTGCAATGCTTCTATATGATTTCTCCGCCATTTGATTGTTCGCTTATGAGTAAAAAAAAAGCCCTTCTGGATTTCAGAAGAGCTTATAAATATTATGGAATAATTTGCCTATAACTTATCTATTCTTCTGAAATTTATTATGAAAACACATACACATGCACATATACATGTTGGCGGCAGAATTCATTTTTGCTATTTCAGAAGAAAACTTATACATAGAAAAATACTTTACGGTCTGTTATTGTTTTGATTCTGCAAATGTATATTCAAAATTCACAATTCAAAACAAATTGATGTTTATTTTTCGTTAAATCGTCAAAAAGCACCATTTCCGAATCTATATTTGTCTCCTCATTCAGATTTTGCTCATGGCTATCGATGTTTTCTATTTTAATCCAACCTGCGAATTAGCTGTTGCCAACGAATCGTTCAGTTACATGCCGCCCCGCTTGCTGCGCGACTTTGAGAATGATTGTTCGGTTTTACCTTTTGTTTTCGGCAAGTCAGGAGATTTTGTGCTGACGGAAAAAGCACCTTCCAAAGAATTTATTTTAAGGTTGACAGATGCGGGCTTTGAAATGCCTGTATTTTGTTCCCTGAAAGAAATGATTTCAGGCAAAACAGAAACGATTGGCTCTATTTTGCCATGGGGCTGGAGTCCGGCTGCCCATTTTTACCTGAAAAATCTGAAAGAAAAATGCTCGCCCGGATTTCACGAAAGTCCGGTTTTTAATTGGAAGGATGAGCATAAAACACTGTTTGAACGGATTACTTCCCTTCATTTCTTAACTGATTTTCTAAAACAAAACCCTATGGATTTTTTCGTTGGGCCCGAATTAACCGGAACCAAAGTAACCGCAATTGAAGAAATTGAAGAACTTTTAAAATGGCAGTTTCCGCTGGTACTGAAAGCGCCCATGAGCAGTTCAGGTCGGGGCATACAAATCATCAGGAAACCGATACTCAACACATCGAACAGGCAATGGATCACGGGAATTTTAAATCAACAGGAATATCTGATAGCAGAACCATTCCTGAATAAAGTGGTGGATTTCTCGTTTCAGTTTAAAATCAGCAATGATGAACCGGAATATTTGGGGCACTCTGTTTTCGAAACCAACTCAAATGGGCAGTATCAAAGCACTTTGATTAATCCGAAAATGACTCAGGCAATCAGCACGGAGATGAGGACTAAAATCGGTGCAACGGCTCTGTTGCTGAAAGAAGCACTGAAAAACTCGGTGTACGCGAAACTTCACCGTGGTTTTTTAGGTATTGACGCAATGATTTGCAGCGAAAAGGATGGCTTAAAAATTCAGCCATGTATTGAAATAAACAGCAGGATGAACATGGGGATTCTAACCACGCAAATTGAAAAAAAAATTCATAATGAAACTTCAGGAAAATATGCACTTTTTTATGGTTCCAAAGGCGAATTCCAAAGATTTGCAATTAAAAAAGCGCTGGAACAACCTATAAAAATCAGAAATGGAAAATTAAGTTCCGGATTTCTTTCATTGGTTGAGCCAGATGCGGACAAACAATTTGGCGCTTATGTCGTTTTGGCAGCGGCCAAATAATGATTGATGGTATCGAGAAGATACTTCAGCCGAATTGGTTTGGTGATAAACTCATCACAACCGGCTGCCATACACAATTTCTCCTCTCCTGAAAGGACAAACGCAGTTTGAACGACAATTACAATAGACGGAAATTCGGTTTTAATAATACGCGTAGCTTCAATTCCATCCATTTTGGGCATATTAATGTCCATTAAAATCAAATCAATTTGGGGATTCATTCTAACAATTTCAACTGCATCAAGACCATTTTTTGCCCATATCATTTGAGCTTTTGTTTTCCGGAGGGCGGCTTCAAAGTATATACTACTGGTTTCGTTATCTTCAACGATTAAAACTGTTTTTCCTTCCCACAAATAACTGGTGTCATTGAAATCCATTTTGTCAGTTTTTATTATTTAAATATTCTTTCGTTCCAGTTGTTGGTGAATCCGTTCAATCACACGAACTAATTCAGCATTATTAAATGGTTTACCCAAATAATCATCCATTCCAGCCGAGATAAATAGATCTTTATCGCTTCGCATCGTATTGGCAGTCATTGCAACAATTGGGATGCGGTTCCCAACATTGTGATTTTGCTCCCATTCACGAATGATTACCGTTGCCTCTACCCCATCCATTTCAGGCATTTGAATGTCCATAAAAATCACGTCAAATACC
The DNA here is from genome assembly GCA_036834745.1 of Prolixibacteraceae bacterium. GTDB lineage: Bacteria > Bacteroidota > Bacteroidia > Bacteroidales > Prolixibacteraceae > Aquipluma. Next base: position 3,830 of record DAITNH010000139.1, on the reverse strand, counting down.
TCATTTTTAAACATTTCCACGGCACTAATACCATCAGCGGCAATACTAACCGAGTGACCCAATTTTTCCAGATTTAAGGTAGCGACTTTTTGGATAACTACGTTATCTTCAGCCAAAAGAATTTTAAGTTTTTTAACAGTTATTTCTGACGGGTCAGAATCCTTATCTAAAAGAAGATTCATACCTTGCTGCGATACGCCAAACTCGCAATTAAAATAGAAAATAGCCCCATTCCCTTCTTCACTGATAATTCCGATATTCCCGTTCATGAGCTGAACCAGGTTCTTCGAAATAGCAAGTCCTAACCCTGTTCCTCCGAATTTCCGGGTAGTTGAAGCATCAGCCTGTGAGAATGATTTAAACAATTTTAATTGATTTTCAGGTGAAATACCGATTCCGGTGTCCTGAACTTCAAATCTCAGAATGATTTTATTTTCGTTGCAGCTGATTGTCTCAACTTTTATTTTTACAAATCCGGTAGAGGTAAATTTAATTGAGTTATTGCACAGATTGATCAATACCTGCTTTAAACGGAGTGGGTCACCTACCAACATCTCAGGAATATCAGGGGACAGCGTGCAGCTAAATTCCAGCTCTTTCTGATTGGCTTTGTATTTGAGCAATTTTATTACTTCGTTCACTTCATCACTCAAATTGAAGCGAATATTTTCGAATGTGATCTGTTCAGCTTCAATTTTCGAAAAATCAAGAACATCGTTGATAATCGTCAACAAATTAGCGCCTGAAATTTCAATAATATCCAGATATTCAAGTTGTTCGCTGGTGAGTTGTGTTCTTTTCAGAATATCGACCATACCAACAATTCCGTTCATCGGTGTCCTTATTTCGTGTGACATGTTGGCTAAAAAATTAGTCTTTGCTTTTGCATGAGCTTCGGCCAATTCTTTTGAATGTATGAGCTCATCCTGCGTTTTGCGAAGGGTAAGATGCAAGTTTACCCTTGCCAGAAGTTCTTCTTTACTGAAAGGTTTTTGAATATAATCGACCGCACCAAGCTGAAATCCTTTTATAATACTGTCTTTTTCTCTTTTTGCGGTTAAGAAAATAATGGGAATATCCTGTGTTTGAGGATTGGATTTAAGATGCTGGCAAACTTCAAATCCATCAATGTCAGGTAGTACAATATCGAGTAAAATCAAGTCAAATTTATGTGCTTTCGCTTTTGCAATGGCCGATTTGCCATTTTTTGCGGTAGCGATCATATAACCTTGCTCCGAAAGTATATCTTTCATCAGGTCAAGGTTTAGTTGAACATCGTCAACAATCAGAACTTTTGAAGGCTGTGTATTTTCTTTCATATCCTTAAAAAGTTGTATTTAACCAATTAATCAGTTCTTCCGGATTAACAATCATTTTTGCGGCATTTAACCTGATCGCTTCTTTGGGCATCCCAAAAATCACCGCCGATTTTTCATCCTGTGCAATGGTCATGGCACCGGCTTCATGAAGTTCGAGTAACCCTTTGGCACCATCTGAACCCATTCCTGTAAGAATTACGGCAACAATATTTTTTGCCGGAAAATTGCTTGCCGAATGAAACAAAACTTCAACAGAAGGGCGATGCCGGTTGACCAACGGGCCCATCTCCAGCTTGCATTTGTACTGCCCATTCTCTTTTACCAAAAGTAAATGATTGAATCCATTTGCAATATAAACACTTCCCTGTTGTACGATGTCTCCCTGTTCAGCTTCCTTCACATTTAGCTTACTTTCCTGATTCAATCGTTTGGCAAAGGCTCCGGTAAATTCACCGGGCATGTGCTGAACGATCAGAATACCAGGCAGATCGGTTCTCAGATTTTTTAGAATTTTCGATATAACCTCAGTTCCTCCGGTAGATGCGCCAATTAAAATAAATTTATTGGAATGCTTGTTGAAAACTGGTGCAAATATCTCTTTATCAGCAGAATGAACAGAATCACTTAAAGTTTCCTTTAAAGTCTTCAGCCTGACACTTTCCGTCATGGCCGCGGCCTTTACAGCATCTGTAATCCGGATACTGTATTCCTCCATCTGCTCAGTTGTAGATAGTTTAGGTTTGGTAATTATCTCGCGGGCACCAAGTTTAAGTGCGCGAATTCCTTTTTCAGAACCTTCACCGGCTATCGATGAAATAACGACCACCGGAATAGGATGCTGTTTCATCAATTTAGCAAGAAACGTAAGCCCGTCCATCCGGGGCATTTCAATGTCGAGGGTAATTACATCAGGAAGATTTTCAGCTATTTTTTTTACTGCTTCATACGGATCAGAAGCATTGGCTGTCACATCAATATCCGGATCCTGTTCTAAAATCTGAGTCAATGTATCTCGCACGATAGCCGAATCATCTACCACTAAAACTTTAATCTTCCTGCTCATTTGGCTTCATTTTGATTGTTTTTAACCAGATACTTTTGCAGTACCTCACCTGATCCGGTATTAAAATGAATTTTCCGGCCCAGTTTTCCTCCTGTACTCGAACCCGCCACCGGAATCCCCAATTCCGAAATTATTTTTTGCGCCAATTCGATGTTCCTTCGCCCAACATTAAAAACGGACACCTGCTCGACCAGCATTCCTGCCCCACCAAAAATTTTACATACGATATCTTCTTTCTTAACACCAAACTCAAGCATTTTATGAAATAATTGGGCAATTGCCACATTTCCGTATCGCGGCGATTCCAATCCTTCACCATTCCAGTATGGAAGCATAAAATGATTGATCCCGCCAATACACTTTCTCTTGTCAAACAAACATACCGAAACACACGATCCGAGAATGGTTGTCACCCATATCGGTTCCTTGCTGGTACATATCGTTGAAGGATGAAGAAAATGGTTCGTTTGCCTGATATTGCTCATTAGTAACCGGTTTCCGAATCAAGTAAAAATCCTTCAAGATCATCCCAATCATTTGTTTCAGCAGATTCAGGAATTGATACACTTACCCTGATGCCACCTTTAAAATTATCGTTCAGGCTCACTTTTCCTCCGAACAAATCAGCATAAGCCAAAACAATGGACAACCCCAGCCCATGTCCGGTATTGATTGAGTTTATTTTTTCATCCAACTGTTTAAAGCGGTCAAAAATTAATTTGCGGTATTCCGGATGTACGCCTTTTCCGAAATCAGAAACCTCCACCGAAAGTATTCCGTTCCCGTTATTGAATTCAACATCAATAGAAGAACCTTCGTTGCTGAATTTAATGGCATTGCTAATCAGATTCTTCAATATCAAATCCAGTTTTTCTCTATCCGAAGAGAACATGATTGCCTCATCAGAATCAGCTGCACTGGTAAAACTAACCGAAAGCCGGATTTTCTTTTTTTGAAGTTGTACACTGAAATAATGAATAAGCTGATCGCTTAAATCTTTTAAACTGAACCTTGTTATTTTAAGTTCGTCCTTGCCTGCTTCAATGAGGGCTGCTGCAAAAATATTTTTCAACTGAAAATCGAGGTGAAAGGCTTCTTCGAAAATTAATTCAGCCATCCGGTGAGCCAAAGCAATTTCGCCTTCTTTAAGCTGCTGAATGTTTACAGCCAATGCAAGGACACTTGCAAACGGATTGATGATTTCGTTGGTTATATTGCTGATAAAATGACCTTTCAGCCGCTCTGAATCCCGAAGTTTTTCGTTTACGTTGTGAAGATTCCTGATTAATTCATCATTTTCAGATTGAAGCCGGGAAAGCTGCTTTTGGCAATTTTCCAATTCATTTTCACCTATATTTCCGGAATAATTCATATTCTTATATTTTTTTACATATACACTTGGGGCAATCGATCTGATCGGCAGATTCATATTAATAAGCGATTCAGAA
>DAITNH010000138.1:0-12889 GCA_036834745.1 Prolixibacteraceae bacterium | reverse complement strand
GTATTATCTGTCCAGCCGGGTATGATCAGGTTGGTTATTTCGAGCCAGACTCCCAGTTCTGCCATTATTTTAAGCGTGTTTAAAACTGGCTGAAGGGCTCCGGCACTAAGTTTTATGTAGATCTCATTACTGAACGATTTCAGGTCAACATTGGCAGCATCTATGTATTTACAGAAATTGCGAAGTGGCTCTTCGTTGATGTAGCCAGCAGTGACCAGTATGTTTTTAATGCCTTCCTGTCTTGCCAGTTTGGCTGAATCTAAGGTGTATTCATAATACGAAATGGGCTCGGAATAGGTGTATGCAATCGATTTACAATTGCTGGCAATGGTTTGTGCAATCAGTTGATCAGGCATCAAATCGTAGTTGCGCGTGTCTTTTGGACTTGCCTGCGAGATGGTCCAGTTTTGGCAATTCATGCAGGCTAGGTTGCAGCCAGCAGTTGCAATCGAAAAAGCTCTCGAGCCGGGCAGGAAATGGTTCAACGGTTTTTTTTCAACCGGATCGATATTGACAGAGCAGGGATTTCCGTATGCAATTGAATAAATTTTGCCGCCGGAATTTACCCGGTTGTGGCATACGCCGGCTTCGCCCTCTTTAATAATACATTCGTTGGGGCAAATGAGGCATTTTGGTCCCCGGGGTGTTTCCGACCAGTACAATCCTTCCTTGCTCCATTTCCAGAGTTTTTCACTGGTTTCGCCTGCAAAGCTTATCATTGGTGAACAGGCGATAGCGCCGGTGGCTGCCAATCCCTGTTTCAGGAATTCACGCGTATTCATTTCAGGAGTGTTCATTGTCAGTTTAATACATCAATTTCAGTCTCATTTAAATACTCTTTTTTTGCCCTATTTGTTTCGTATTTTGCCTGGTTAATTCTATTTCTTTCTATCATTAACCAGCTTCCGAAGGCCAAATTCAAAAAACTTATTGCAAGTATCGAAGCGATTATTCCGAATTTGGGCACCAGAAAAATTGCAACCACAAACGCACCCAGCGCCGAGCCAAATAAATCGTAACTGTATGTTTTTCCTGAAGTTCCGGCATAGTTTCCATTCATGATTTGGCTGGCCTGCGCGAACTGAAACCCTGTTAGTCCGCCAATCGCCGCGGTTGCTGTCAGATACAATGAATAAACAATCCATGGCGTCCGTTCAGCCATTTCAGGAGAAAACAGAAAAAAGCCCGTTAACGCAGCAAAAGAGCCAATCACAAGTTGGGTGACTGCCAGATAATTCTTTCCCGTTATGCTTTGAACCGATTTCCCGGAGAAAGATCCGGCAGCCAGACCAAGCATAAAACCGGTAAAAACAAAGCTGGTGAGTAAGTAAATATTTCCGAAGAAAACCTGCAAGCCAAAAAGCAGAAGTATTTCCATACCGGTGGCCGAAAAACCTGTAATTACCATGGCTTTTGACGGAGTGCTTCCCCTGAAAAAAATGAGCAAGGCCAGAACTGCTGCAAAAAATGCCATTAGCCAGTATCTCGTCTGGAAATAACTCAGCCAGTAGGTCAATTGCTGGCGGTATAAAACCGGTTTCATATTTTGGTTGATTACAGACTTAGGATTTAATGCCGAAAGAATAATTTCTCCGCGGTTTTTCAGCAAGTCGTCGTCAATGTAAAACTGGTTGACATAGCGGTTTTCAATTCCTTTCTCCTGAACTGCACGGGCAATATTGAAAGTTAGCAGAGCGTCGGATGCAAGAAAATAATTTTTCTCGCCCGGAATCACAATTACGTTTTGAAACACTTGTTTCAAAGTTGCACAAATTGTAGAGAAAAAGTCCACTGCTTCCTCGTTCATATAATTGACCGGGGATGAAATTCCAAACGAAAGCACTGCACCCGGCGAAAGTTTTTCTTTCAGGAGTAAAAAGAACTCAAGTGTGTAAAAGCGGTTGGTTTGCAGGGTGGATGGTCCGGACAGATTCAGTATCGCGACATCATACTTTTTTGTAGTATTCCGGATGAAACGCAGCGGATCGGCTACAAAGACATGAATGTTTTCATCGGTCATTTTTTGGAGCGTATCTTTCATCAGGCCAATTAGCCACCGGTTGTCTTCCACGTAATCCACCGAAACCGTACTGTATTTTTTCAGCTCGTCAATTTGTCCTGAAATGCCACCTGAAATAAGCAAAATATTTACCGGATGCGGGTGCTGCAACATGGCAAAATGAACGGCTTCTTCGTTCATCATGAAATTCTCTGAGTCGAACAGCAGCACATTGTTGTTATACACACTCCACATTTTTTCGCGGTGGGTAATCACAATATTTCCATGAGGCGAATCTTTCGAAACTACGATTTCCTGATTGGGGTAAACCAGACTTCTGATTTTCTTTTCAGGATGAAAAAAAAGCAAGGTGAATGCCGGTACAACAATAAGCACAGGTATCCAAATCAGTTTTCGAAGATTTTGTTTCAGACTGAACAAAAGAATGACCAGACCATTTATGATGGCCAGTACCAATAAACTTTCGATGGATGAAAAGACAAAAATAAAGAGCAGTCCGCTAAGCAAACCTCCGATTGTACTGCCCACCGACTCAAAACCATAAACCTGTCCACTTTCATTTTGGTTCCTGATTTCGGAATAACTCTTAGCGATGAAGGTAAACAGGAAGCCACTCACCAGACAGAATGGAATCAACAGTAAAAGTGACGCAATAAAAATTTGAAACACACCGATCATTGCCCCGATCGGGAACACAATGTTTTTCAGAAAATTGATCAGGAATGCAGTTAAAAAAGGCAAAGCAGAAAGACTGAGCAGACCGGGAATAATGACAGTTGAGGCTTTTTTTATTTTTAGCGGATATTGTCCGAGGTAAGCGCCAAGTCCGGTTAAAATCATCCAGTTGGCCAGCACCAGTCCGATCACCAGTTCGTTACCGCTAAAAACCGATAGAAACTCGCGCAACAAAATTACCTGCGCAATGATGGAAGTGCTTCCCAGTAAAAAGGCTGATATTTTTAAGAAATTTGCATTCAGGTCATTTTCAGTAACAACTGAATGCCGGATTATTCTGCTCTTTTCACTTTTGAAAAGTCGAAGGTAATAGCTGAGGTGCCACCAAAAGTGAAAAAAGCCAACGATAACCAACCCGATTCCAAAGCCAACATGGATGCCTGTCAACTGATCGTATAAGGGTATCGCCAGTTTGTAATTGATTTTTACGACCATCAGCAATCCGATCAGCCCGGTAGTCAGGAAAGCGATCAGGAGCATCACATTCCAGAATTTCCGGTGATTTGTTTTGCTTATCAGTCCCATCCTGGAAAACGCAAACGATAGCGAGTAAAACAGAATTACCAGAATGCTGATAGTAAAAAGTGGATAGGCAGAGTTCATACTACTCGTCTCCGTCCCCAAAAACCAGCGCTTCGTAAGTGTACAGTTCGGCGGTTTTCCATCTGTCCCAACCTATGCCAGCCTTGTCATGCGCACAATGCCCGAGAAATTCTTCCTTGTTCCAGTCTGTGTGCGATGCTACCTGGGGTAAAAATGTACCCGAATAAGCTCCTTGTTTCATATAAATACCATGTTTGCCCAGAATAAATTCATCAATCGACTTAATTCGCTTCATAGGGGTGAGTACTGAAATTTCAATTTTCAGCTTGTTAATTTCATTGGGCTGAACTTTGCTGAAACGGGAGTCATTTGCAGCGGAAGACACTGCCATCGATTGGACAGTCTTCCAGAGTGGCTGTTTAGCATTGATACTGCCAATGCAGCCTCTCAAAATGTGGTTTTTGTACAAACTGACAAACGCACCACAGGGAGTTTTTAAAGTGTCACTCAGTTCTGTGGAGTCAATTTTAGGAATGGCTCCTTTTTGAATATATTCTGAAATGGTTTCACGTGCTATTTTTAGCAGGTATTTTTTCTCATCGCTGCTGATTGAAAATCCATCGGACTGGGTTTTGGCTTTTCCCTTTGAAAACGAAATGGCATAATATCCAACCACCCTTAACTTGTCGCCGAATGATGAGTCGCCCGAGTTTTTATACTGAAGGAGGTCAACTGTTATGTCGGGCATTTGTTCGGTCATGTAAAGCAAAGTCAGCACAGAACTCCAGCCGCACAAACTGGTAGCTAATCCGTGAATGTCTTTTTTGTCGTTTTTTTCAAGCGCAGCAAGCAATTCAGCGCCTTTGTTGGTTTTAATTGCTTCGGCAGTTGTTTGATCAACGGCACAGGCATCGTTGTAATTTGGATAATGAGAGAAGTCGCTGCTGATCACAAAAAGGTTTTTTTCATTCAGGAAAGGTTTTAAAATGGTGGCCAGTTTTTTTGCAGTTTCAGGTGTTGAAGAACCAAGTATTATAGGGACAATCTTAAAATCAGTGTGCAGATGATGCTGCAGAAAAGGCAGTTGAACTTCAAGACTGTGCTCGTACAAATGAGCTTCAGGATAACATTTTAAGAGTTTATTCTCTGCAACCAATTGTTTGGCAAGCTCCAGATCGACCTTGACGATGCCCAGCGGAGTTTCGTAATGGCCGGTACAATAAACCGATGCTCCCGGAAATGTGGTGGTATGGCTTGACCCAATGATAAAGATACGCTCAAACTTCCGGTTTTGATCAATTTGGTTGTAAGCCGAAGCGGCAACAGCGCCACTATATACATATCCTGCATGAGGGACAATAATTGCCAACGGTATGTTTTCCGCTTTTTTCTTTTCCGCTTTTGAAAACATCTGCTGCAATTGGGTTTTCAATTCGGAAGGTTTATCGGTGTAAAACCTTCCGGCGGCATAAGGTTTCCGGTTTAGCAGAGTTTCCTGGGTAGAACCCTTTGTGGCATAAAAACCTACCATTACCGCGATGATTAAATGCTTCGCTTGCATAGCTAAATACTTTGAAAAGATAAAGTTACAACATTGTCACAAAAAAATAATCATTAAAATATTGGTCAAAGCGCAACATTACTAATTTTTTCAGAACCAGACAGTGCAACAAAACTTTGTCTGCTTTATATTACTTTTACGAAGTAAAAAAGATTCAAAGTGAGCCAAAAAATATTGTTTGTAACGCCTCCGTTTACGCAGTTGAATACGCCGTATCCCGCAACAGCTTATCTGAAAGGGTTTTTAAACACAAAATCTATCATTTCCATTCAGTGCGATTTGGGGATTGAAGTCATTCTGGAGCTGTTTTCTTCTGCCGGATTAAAAAACTTGTTTCAGGAAATCGATCTGAAAAACGGTGAATGGTCAGCCAACAGCCAGCGGATGATCCATCTCCGGAACGAGTATATCCAGACCATTGATCCCGTAATCGCCTTTCTGCACGGAAATAATGATGCGCTGGCCCATGTAATTTGCGACGGAAATTTTCTTCCTGAAGCATCGCGTTTTGGCCAGGTGGAAGACTTGGAATGGGCTTTTGGTACGATGGGAATAATGGACAAGGCGAAACATCTGGCAACTTTGTACCTCGAAGATTTGTCGGACCTGATTGTTGAAACCACCGATCCGCATTTCGGATTTAGCCGTTATGCCGAACGCTTGGGCCGGTCGGCTGCCACCTTCGACGAAATTGATCAGGAATTGAAAGCTCCGGATGGATTGATCGACGGGATTTTGCTCCGTCTGCTTCAGCAGAAAGTAGAAATCTATCAACCTTCCATTGTCGCACTTTCTGTTCCTTTCCCCGGAAATTTATACTGTGCTTTCAAGTGTGGTCAATGGTTAAAAAAGCACCATCCTGAAATGAAAGTCGCGATGGGCGGCGGTTTTCCCAATACTGAACTTCGCTCGCTGTCTGATCCGCGGGTGTTTGATTACTTGGATTTTATAACGCTCGACGATGGTGAAGCGCCTTTGTTTAATTTGATTGAGCACCTCGACGGAAACCTTGCAATTACTGATCTGAAAAGAACTTTCGTGAGGCTAAATGGTGAAGTGGTTTACCTGAATGGTTCCACTTCCAGAGATTTTTCGCAATCAGAAGTAGGTGTGCCCGACTATTCCGATTTCCTGCTCGGTAAATACCTTTCTGTCATCGAAATTGTGAACCCGATGCATCGACTTTGGAGCGATGGGCGATGGAACAAAATGACACTGGCACACGGTTGCTACTGGGGGCGATGTACGTTTTGTGATACTTCGCTCGACTACATAAAACGTTACGAACCAAGCACAGCAAAGCTTTTGTGCGACCGCATCGAACAAATGATCCTCCAAACCGGCCAGATCGGCTTCCACTTTGTGGATGAAGCTGCACCACCTGCCTTGATGCGGGCTTTGGCATTGGAGATTATCCGGAGAAAAATCACGGTGGTTTGGTGGACCAACATCCGGTTCGAAAAGAGTTTCACCTTCGATTTGTGTCTTTTGCTGAAAGAATCCGGTTGTATCGCGGTTTCCGGAGGTCTGGAAGTTGCCTCCGACCGGTTGCTGGGAATGATCAACAAAGGAGTCAGCCTGGCGAAAGTGGCAAAAGTGACCGATCATTTCACCCGTGCCGGAATCATGGTTCACGCCTATCTGATGTATGGTTTTCCAACGCAAACTGTCCAGGAAACAATCGACTCGCTCGAAGTGGTGCGGCAGTTGTTCGAAGCCGGAGTGGTACAATCGGGTTTCTGGCATCAGTTTGCCATGACTGCCCACAGTCCTGTCGGGCTGAATCCGGCTCAGTTTAAAGCAAAAATTGAAAATACCGAATTGGGAACTTTCGCCAATAACGATCTCATTCACAGTGATCCGACCGGAGCAAACCACGAACTTTTCAGTGAAGGACTGCGAAAATCGCTTTTCAATTACATGCACGGAATTTGCTTCGATTTTCCGCTTCAGGATTGGTTCGATTTTAAAGTGCCCCGAACAACGGTGGCGCCTGATTTTATTCAGAAAGCCATAGTTTTGGATGATTTTGAAACCAACAGCCCAAGCGCTAAAATTTACTGGCTGGGAGGAACTGTTTCTGCCCGATATTTCAGCAAAAAGAAAAAGAACCAAACCTTCGAAATGGCAGAACTGACCTTCTTCAATAAAAAGCAGGATTTGGTTATCCAACTGAAACAGGACGAAGGGAAATGGCTGTTCGAACAAATTCCGGAAGTTTCGGTGGGCAGCAACAAATCAATCACTTTTGCCGAACTCACGAAAAGTTTTGAAGATCAAACCGGAAGTGATTTTGTGCTTTTTTGGAACAGCACTGCGATTAAAAATTTAAGAGAAAACGGGTTGCTGATGCTTTAGAAGATAAGGAACTCATTCAGAATATGATAAAATTGATGCAAAAACGATTACTTCTGAAGACTAAAATAACTAAAACCGAACATGAAATTAACAAAGCTGGTGCCCGATTTGTAAAAGAACTGCACTTTTGCCTTCACACCACTGCGAACTTGGTATTTGTAAAGTTGTACTTAAATAATTAAGCGATATATTTGCAGAGAAAATATTGTAATTTATGAATCGCATCGGAGAAAGAATAAAAAAGAAAAGGGAATTACTTAAGCTTCATCTTAACGAACTTGCTGAAAAAGTTGGCATTAGCTCAAGTGCCCTTTCGCAAATTGAAAAATCCAAATCATTTCCTTCTATTTTAACCTTGAAATCGATCGCCGAGAATCTTCATACTACAGTTGGTGAACTGGTTGGTGAAAATGAATCATTAGGTAATAATCCGGTTGTTTGCAAAAAGGATATTAAATACATCGACCAAAACAAATCGGGGACAATTATTTATCTTTTATCAAATCACGATTTAAACAAACAAATGGACACTTATTTAGTCCGTTTTGCCAAAGCATCCGGCATTGAAGGTTTTTTCACCAATGCGTTTGGACAAATTTTTTGTCATGTACTTTCCGGCGAAGTACGGTTCGATTTGGAAGGGAAAAGTTACCTGCTCAAACAAGGTGATAATATATACTTTAATGCCAAGGCATCGCATGACGCGATTAATAATTATGAAGGTGTGAGTGAACTGCTTTGGGTACAATCGCCCCCAAATTTTTAAATTGTTAATTTTTCTTCCATAAATTAAGTAATACTTCATAAATTAAGCCACGAGGCCTATCTTTGTCATCAAAATATAAATAAATGGCAAAACATCCTGCAATATAAACATTTAAATACAATATAAGTATGGATAATCAAGCTTTTTCATTAAACAACACAATCGAAAAATTAAATTCAAATGTGTTAGAAATGCTCTCAGAGCGTGGCAAAAACATTTTTTTTCCAAAACTTGGTATTTTAGCTCAATCAGCTCAGGCAAAGGGAAAAGCTATCAATGCAACAATCGGAGAGGCAGTGGAAGATGATGGAACATCGATGCACCTTCCGGAGTTTGACTCTTTGGTAAATATGCCCGCTGCAAATATTTTTCCTTACGCTCCCAGTTTTGGTAAGCCTGAATTGCGGGCACTTTGGAAGGAATCAATCTATCGCAAAAACCCATCACTTAAGGACACTGTAATAAGCAATCCAATTGCTACCAATGGACTAACCCACGGCATAAGCATGGCAGGATATCTATTTGCCAACGAAGGAGATACGGTTTTGCTTTCGAACCATTACTGGGAAAATTACAACCTAATTTTAGAAAACAGCTACGGCGCTAAAGTTTCAACTTTCGAACTTTTTGATAAAGGTGGATTTAATGTGTCAGATTTCTCAAAAAAACTGAACGAAATTGAAGGTGATAAAATTATTACTTTACTAAATTTCCCTAATAATCCGGCTGGATACACTCCTTTAACTGCTGAAATTAAAGATATTGTTGCCGAAATCAAGAAAGTAGCTGACAAGGGCAAAAAGGTTGTTGTATTTATAGACGATGCGTATTTTGGTCTTGCTTATGAAGAAAACGTGTTTGCCGAATCGATTTTTGTTGAATTGGCCAACCTATCTGAAAATGTACTGGCTGTCAAACTTGATGGACCTACCAAAGAAGATTATGTGTGGGGATTGCGCGTTGGCTTTATGACGTATGCGATTAAAGGTGGAAACGCTGAACTTTATGAAGCTCTCGAAAACAAAACTGCCGGGGCTGTGCGTGGAAACATATCAAACATCAGCCAATTGTCTCAATCTCTATTGTATAAAGTTTATTCAGCGCCAACTTACGAAGAGTCGAAAAAGAAGAAATTTGAAATTCTAAAAAATCGTTATCAGATTTTACGCACCGAACTTTCAAAACCCAGTTATGCTGAGTATTTCACTCCACTTCCTTTTAATTCAGGGTATTTTATGTGTATTGAATTGAAAAAAGGATTAGTTGCTGAAGAAATCCGCAAGCACCTTCTCGAAAATTACAGTACTGGAGTTATTGTGCTTGGCAATGTTATTCGCTTGGCTTTTTCGGCAGTTCCTGAATCAAAATTACCCGAATTGGTTGAAAATATATATAAGGCTTGTATTGATTTGGACAAATAAAGCATTGTAAAAATTATATAAATTACAAACGATGAAAATAACAGTAGTAGGGGCAGGAAATGTTGGAGCAACGTGTGCAAATGTAATGGCACAAAAGGAATTGGCCAGTGAAATTGTTTTACTCGACATCAAAGAAGGTTTTGCCGAAGGAAAAGCACTTGATATTATGCAAACGGCAACCTTGTTGGGTTTTGATACTCGTGTTACTGGTGTAACTGCCGATTACACCAAAACCGCTGGTTCGGATGTTGTGGTTATAACCTCTGGCATTCCTCGTAAACCAGGAATGACACGTGAAGATTTGATTGGTATAAATGCCGGTATTGTAAAAGATGTAGCAGAAAATGTTTTAAAATATTCTCCGGAGGCTATCCTTATTGTGATCAGTAATCCAATGGATACGATGACTTACCTGACATTGAAAACTACCGGATTGCCTAAAAACAGGGTTATAGGAATGGGCGGGATTCTTGACAGCTCACGTTTTAAATGTTATTTGAGTCAGGCATTGAATGTACCTGCAACTGATTTGCAGGGTACAGTAATTGGCGGACATGGGGATACAACGATGATACCTCTTGCTCGTTTTGCTACTTATAATGGCATTCCGGTAGATTCCTTACTCGATGGAGAAACAGTAAAAAAAGTGATTGCCGACACGATGGTTGGAGGCGCAACACTTACCGGTCTTCTCGGAACATCTGCATGGTATGCTCCGGGAGCTGCCGGTGCTGCACTTGTTGAATCCATTGTTCGCGACGAAAAGAAAGTATTTCCATGTTGTGTTTCGCTTGATGGCGAATATGGCCAAAGCGATATATGTATTGGCGTGCCTGTTGTAATTGGCAAAGATGGTATTGAAAAAATTGTTGATTATAAACTAAATACTGAAGAACAAGCTGCTTTTGATAAAAGTGCAGATGCAGTGCGTAATATGAATGGAGTTTTAAAAGAATTGAATATTTTATAAAATAACAATATGAGCGATTTATTTAAATCACTTGAAAAAAAGAGGATTAGCCTACCCGATGATGTAATTGTGATTTTAAGTGGTTGCAAAACATTTAGCACCTTCGATACGGTTAGGCAATTGGCTACTGCGGCAGTAGGTGGAGACAACAATTGTTTTGAGGTAAAATACGATATCCCCGGAAAAGGTGAAGTTTCTGAAGCGATTATACACAAAGTAACAAACGGAATTTCGGCCAATTATACCGAAGCGTATATGCGGCGGAGAGACCCGGATACGATGGCTATTGCAGACAATTTGCCCAGCGACAAGGAACGCTTTTCTGATAAGTTTGGGTACGATTTTGACGTTCTCAGAAAGGAAACCATCCATTGGCTTCAATCGCAGGAATTAGCTGTATTCTTTTATTTCGCCGGAAATGATTCTATTGGGTCGGGCGGTATTGCCATTACACCAGCCAATGCAGGATTTTTTGCAATGGGACTTTCGATGCTTCAACGCATTATCCCTGTAAAGGATTTACCAGTTGATTTTTCGATTGATTCTGTAATTTATGTCGCACCTACTTTTCGACACACTCACTTCAATGGTAAACAGATCGTTGTTCATAAACGTTCAGAAGGTTTGCACGAAATTTTTTCATACAATTTGTATCCCGGGCCAAGTGCAAAAAAAGGATTGTACGGAGCTCTTTTAACCAAAGGTGAAAAAGAAGGCTGGATAACTGCTCATTGTTCAACAGTACAGGTTGTTAGCCCGTATGATAATGTCACAACTTTTATGCACGAAGGTGCAAGTGGAGGAGGCAAGAGCGAAATGCTTCAAAATATAGTGAGGGAACCAAATGGACAGGTACAAATTGGTGAAAATATACTTACAGATGAGAAGCGGTTAATTAACTTCCCTCTGTTCTGTTCTTTTAATCCGGTAACAGATGATATGGCTTTATGTCATCCTTCGATTCAGAAAAACAATGGAAAACTTACGGTGTTGGATGCCGAAAATGGTTGGTTTATTCGGGTTGATGGTATTACAGATTATGGCGACGATCCTTTTCTTGAAAAGCTTACCATAAAACCTAAAGAACCGCTTTTATTTCTGAATATAAAATCCAATCCCGATTGCACAGCTCTGATTTGGGATCATACTGAAGATAGTCCAGGGAAAAGCTGTCCTAATCCCAGGGTGATAGTACCAAGAAGTATCGTTCCCAATGTGATCAACAAACCTGTGACTGTTGACATAAGAAGTTTTGGTGTGCGAACCCCTCCTTGCACAAAAGAAAACCCAACCTACGGTATTGTTGGCTTATTCCATATTTTACCGCCTGCACTGGCTTGGTTATGGAGGCTTGTTTCGCCCCGTGGACATGCCAACCCAAGTATTGTTGATGGTGGCGGAATGGGAAGCGAAGGAGTTGGCTCCTATTGGCCTTTTGCAACCGGGAAAATGGTTACCCATGCCAATTTGTTGCTCGAACAAATCATTCAAACACCGCGCATGAGATATACCCTTACGCCTAACCAGCATATTGGTGCATGGAAAGTTGGTTTTAAACCACAGTTATTAATGCGCGAATACCTTACCAGAAGGGGAAATGCAAAACTTAGAAGCGACCAATACGTATATGCCCGCTGCCCATTGTTAGGTTTTGAGTTGAACTATCTTACTATTGAAGGAGCGAAAATTCCTTCACGTTTTCTTCAGGTTCACAAACAAGTTGAAGTTGAAACCTCGGGTTATGATGCAGGTGCAGAAATACTGTACGATTTCTTTAAAGCAGAATTGCCAAAATACTTAACACCTGAGTTATCAGCCACAGGCAGGAGAATTATTGAGGCTTGTTTGGCGGGTGCAAGTGTTGAAGATTATTTAGCCATTATCCCAATGGATTATCAGTATTCATTTTTAACAACCAATGACAATGAGTAAAGTTGTAATAATAATGGGTTCAAAAGCCGACCTTGAATGGGCTAATCAAATAAGTAACATTCTTGCAACATTTGAAATAGATAGCATTTCAAGGATCGCTTCGGCACATAAAGTTCCGTTAAAATGCTACAACCTGATCAAAGAATACGAAAAAGAAAATGTAGTGTTTATCACGATTGCCGGAATGAGCAATGCATTAAGTGGATTTACCGATGCTCAAACTCACTGCCCGGTAATTGCTTGCCCACCTTATAGCGACAAATTTGGAGGTGCAGACCTTTTTTCCAGCATTCGTATGCCTTCGGGTGTAGCGCCTTTAACCATTCTTAGTCCTGAAAATGCAGCACTTGCAGCAGCGAAGATTCTTGGTTTGTCGAACTCCGACATTCGGGGTAAAATTGTAGAATTTCAGGAGAGAAAGCGAAATGAATTGGAAGAGGCCGACCTAATTCTCATGGGCAATAAATGAATGAAAATCAGATAGAAATAGCTGCTCAAATCATCAGAAATGGTGGTTTGGTGGCTTTCCCGACAGAAACAGTTTATGGATTAGGTGCGAATGCACTTAATCCAATAGCTGTTG
>DAITNH010000137.1:0-12954 GCA_036834745.1 Prolixibacteraceae bacterium | reverse complement strand
TTCGAGAAAAGATATATTCACAAAAACGGGAGTATTGTTTGGGTTGATATCTCAATGTATTTAGAATCAGATAGTGCCGGCAATCCTACTTCTTATGTGAAAATATTTAATGATATTACCGGGCGTAAACAAATGGAAACAGAACTCATTGCAGCGAAAGTAAAAGCCGAAGAGAGTGAGCAGCAACTAATAATTGGGAACAAGGAATTAATGGAAAGGAACAGTTTCATTCAAACCATCCTCGATAACCTACCCATCGGAATAGCCCTGAATAAGATAGATGAAGGTACGGCAACATACATGAATAAAAAATTCCAGGAAATTTATGGCTGGAGTTCGGATGAAATTATCTCAATAGGTTCATTTTTCGAAAATGTATATCCTGATGCCGATTACCGGAATAAGCTTATCGGCCAAATAATTGCTGATATACAATCGGGTGATCCTGAACGAATGCACTGGGAAAATATTTTTGTAACTCAGAAAGATGGAGGTAAAAGGGTTGTCAATGCTGTCAATATTCCATTGATGGAGCAAAATACAATGGTATCAACAGTAATCGATATCACAGAATTACACAAAACCCAAAATGATTTAGTGGCTGCAAAAGAAAAGGCCGAAGAATCGGACCGGTTGAAATCGGCTTTTCTGGCAAACATGAGCCACGAACTGCGTACCCCTCTTAATAGTATTATAGGTTTTTCGGAATTGATGACAGATCCGGATCATGATGCTGAAAATCACGTAAAGTTTGCCCAAATGATTAATAATAGCGGAAACAATCTGCTTTCGATTATCAATGATCTTATGGATATCTCAAAAATTGAAGCCGGGCAGGTTCAGGTAAGAAATGCGCCTGTTTACGTCAATTATTTGATTGCCGATATTCAGAAAGAATACTCGTATAAAGCGGTACAAAAGGGAATTGTACTGAGAATTAATCAATTGAATCCGATAGAGGAAATTGTGATTGAAAGTGATGAGAGCAAACTGAGGCAGATTTTGATCAATTTCGTTGGCAATGCAATCAAATTTACAGAAACGGGATTTATCGAGATAGGCATTAACAAAACAGACAACTTCTGCCAATTTTATGTGAAAGATACGGGAATTGGTATCCCTGGGAAGTTTCACGATACAATATTCGAACGTTTCCGACAGGTTGAAACCGTTCACACCCGAAAATATGGAGGAAATGGTTTGGGTCTGGCTATTTCAAAAAGTTTGGTTGAATTGCTGGGGGGCACAATCTGGATGGAATCGGAAGTGGGAAATGGCAGTACTTTTAGTTTCTCGATTCCAAATATTGAAAATCATTAAACCTGAACTTTCGGATTGGGCAAATAAATTAATGCGTTCAACCTTGAAAGTGCACTGTTCGCATATAAATACTGACCATTCAGAATAATACGATACTTAATTTACATAAGCGTAAAGGTTTTGTTAATATTAAAGATTAGTTTTAATGCGATAAAGACCAAATTGACTGAGCTATAGTGAGGAGGTAGCAATACGATGAAGGGAAATTCAAATGAAGGAATAAATGCTAATTTACTCAGGCAAAAAGCCAAAGAATACTTAAAAAGTAAACAATCAAAAGAAACTTTGCCAATGGGCGAAACTGCCATGTTGAAACTCCTGCACGAGCTCGATGTACAGCAAGTAGAACTCGAGATGCAAAATGAGGAGCTCAAACTGGCGGTTGAAAAAGCTGAAACAGCCACTGCATTGTATGATTTTGCCCCATCCGGATATTTTACCATCGATGCCAACTGCACTATCAGCGAACTAAACCATAGTGGCGCCAACTTGTTGAAATTAGAACGTTCGTTGTTGGTTAATAAAGACTTCAGACATTTTATCTCCCCAGAAAGCCTGCTCGTTTTTAATGACTTCTTACACAAGGCATTTGAAACAAATTGTAAACAAACCTGCGAAATAAGTTTATCCATTAATGCCAATCTGCCGTATTATGTTTACTTCGAAGGGATTGTTTCGGAAAATAGCAGTAAATGTATATTGGTGGCGGTTGATATTACTGAACGCAAACAAACGGAAGAAGCCCTTCGGAAAAGCGAAGCAGAAAATCGGGCTATCATTGAAGTTAATCCGGATATTCTTTTCAGGATAAATAAACAAGGTTTTATACTTGATTTCCATGCTCCTGCTCCTACTCAATTTTATGTAGCCCCTGAAATTTTTCTTGGGAAGAAGATGACAGACGTAATACCATTGGATGTGGCCCAAAAGATAATGGAGACGATCGCTATTGCCTGTCAGTCAGGAAAGATGGCAACCATGGAATATGAGCTTACAAAAGATGGTAAACGGGAATATTTTGAAAACCGAATTGTACCAATGTCGAATGACGTATTGCTTTCGTTTGTACGCGATATCACCCACCGTAAAGAAGCAGAGGCAGAACTGAGCAGCAATTATTCACTTCTTCGCATAGCCGGCGAAACTGCTAAATTTGGAGGCTGGATTTTAGACCTGACCGAAAATAGGGTAATAATGTCTGATGAAGTAGCCATGATTCACGGAAAACCGAAAGGATTTTACCCAACATTAACAGAAGCAATATCGTTTTATGCGCCCGAGTGGGTAGAAAAAATTACCAGTGCAGTAAATGATTGTGCAAAAAAGGGAATTCCTTTTGATGAAGAGTTGGAAATAATTAATGTAGCAGGGAAACGGGTTTGGGTTCGCACAACCGGTGAAGCCATTTGGAACAATGATGGAAATATTGTGAAAATACAGGGATCATTTCAGGATATCAGCGAAAAGAAGCAAGTCGAATTTGCACTGCGGAAAAGCGAATCCCGACTCAAAGAACTTAATGATACCAAAGACAAGTTCTTCTCCATCATTGCCCACGATTTGAGAAGCCCATTCCACAATATTGTAGGATTTAGCAACTTGCTGGTCCGTGATATTCTGGAAAAAGACTATACAGGAATTGAAAGATTTGCCGGAATCATTCAGGATTCTTCTGAACGGGCCATGGACTTACTGGTGAATTTGTTGGAATGGTCGAGGTCGCAAACCGGAAGAATGGAGTTTTCACCGGAAGAGATTGATTTTGGTCAATTGGTGACAAATGTTACCAGTTTGTCGAATGATTCTGCAGAAAATAAAGGCATTTCCATTTCTACTGAATTGCAGGATCGGTTAATTGTTTTTGCTGATAAGGCAATGCTTGAAACCATTCTGCGGAATTTAATTTCGAATGCAATTAAATATACCAATCCGGAAGGAGTAATTATAGTTGCAGGCAAACAAATGAATAATGGATTGCTCGTGTCAGTTACCGACAATGGTGTTGGCATAGGTAGTGGCGATATTTCGAAACTATTTCGTATTGATAAGAACCATTCTTCTGCTGGCACACAAAACGAGAAAGGAACCGGATTGGGACTCATCTTGTGCAAAGAATTTGTGGATAAACATGGCGGTAAAATCTGGGTCGAAAGCGAAGTCGGAAAAGGAAGTACGTTTTATTTTACGATACCGAAGATATAAAAACAAAAATCCCCAACACTTATTCGGCATTGGGGATTTCGAATTATATTTTCGTTCGTTTATTTTACGAACAATTTGCTCCAGTTTTTAAATTCGCGGTTTTTCCAGGTTCCTTTGTGGTAAACGTAGCTAACGATTAATGGCAGTACCGAAGTTGCTTCTGCAAAAACCATTTGTTCGTCGGTTACCTGAACTTTTCCCCATGAGCTGGCTTCTTTCAATGTTGATGATGAACATGCGCCATCGCGAACATCGGCAACTGTAATTTGAACTGCATACTGGTGCATCGGAACTTCCTTGCCCAGAATTTCGGCGCAAACAACAGTGTCCTGAGCAAAATTCTTAGGAACGCCGCCACCAATCATGAACAAACCAGTAACTCCAGCTTCCATTTTTATTTTTGTCAGTTCCAGAAAATCTGCAACCGAGTCAATCGAAACGTGTTTTTCAGGATTTTCCCATTGATGTTTGGCCAAACCAAAACCGGCGCTTGAGTCGGAGAAGGCAGGGCAGAAAATCGGCACATTGTTTTCGTAACAAACCTGAATAAGGCTTTCCTTTTTTACTGAATTTTCGGTCAGCCATTTGCCCATTTCCCAAATAAATTCGCGTGATGAGTAAGGCCTTTTTTCAAGCGAATCAGTAATTTCCTTGATGGTCCCATCACAGTTCTGCAATTCCTCTTCGTCGATGAAAGTATCGTAAATACGGTCGATATAAAGATCACGTAAAATTCCGTCGTTGATTTCGGTAGTTCCGCGGTAGTGTTTGTGTCCCAGGGCTTCGAAAAAATCCATGTCGATAATAGATGCGCCGGTGGCAACAATTACATCGATCATTTTATTTTTAACCATATCAACATAAACCTGCATACAACCTGCAGCGCTGGTACTTCCGGCGAGGGTCAGAATGTTGGTACATTCAGTATTTTCAACCATTTTCAGTAAAATATCGGTTGCACTTGCGGTATCGCGCGAGGTGAACGACATTTTACGCATTGAGTCAATAATGGGAGTTGAATCGAATGACTTAATGTCGATGTGTTCGATGGTGTCTTTTAATAAATCTGATTTCTTCATGCTTCTGAATTTTGATCGTTTAACTGTAGCTTGCCAGCGATAGTATTTGATTATAAATTAGTCAGATAGGCTGGGTTCTATCTCTAAAAAAGTTTGCAAATGTAGTATAAAATATTTGGTTCTGCCAACCTTAATTTATTTTCCTGAAGGCATAACCATGTCTTTCAGAAAGATTTCGGCAATGTCGGCAATGGAGGAATCGAGGCTACGGTATTCAAATCCGATCGTCCGGATGATTTTTTCTCCGGAATATTGATTTTTTTGGTTTGAACTCGATACTGTATCACGAGTGATTAAAGGTCGTTTGCCAGTAAAAAAACTGGCAGCTTTTGCCATTCGCCAGGCAATGTGCAGTTTTACGTCAGAAGCAAAATTGCGCGGTCTGGGTTTGTTGAGGCCGTCGGCTATTCTATTGAAAAAATCCTGGTAGCTCATATTTCCGGCATTCAGGATAAACCGCTGGTTTTTTACCTGTTCAAATTGCTGATCGCCCATCAGTAAAATCATGGCTTTTACCACATCGCGTACATCCACAAAACCGGTTATTCCTTTGGTGTAGTAATTTAGCCCTTTCCATATAGATTGAAATAGTTTTGGACTGCCGATTTCCCAGTTTCCGGGTCCCATAATAATCGATGGGTTTACGATCACAGCATCCAATCCTTCTTCAATTCCGCGCCAAACTTCCATTTCAGAAAAGAATTTACTGAGCGAATAGCCTGTTTTTCTTTTCGAAGGAGTCCAATAAGTATCTTCGGTAATTTGGCTTCCGTCCTGTGTTTTGCCCAGTGCTGCAATCGAACTTACGTGACAAAACCTGCTGACTCCGTTGTGAATGGCGGCATCAATCAGGTTTCCTGTGCCTTTCACATTGTTGTTCAGCATCATGTCGTTGTCGTCGCCATGAAACGAAACGATGGCGGCACAATGGTAAATACTTGTAACACCTTTCAGTGCTTCTTCGAGGCTGAAATAATCGAGAATGTCGCCTTCCACCCACTCAATTTGCGAAAACAGTGTTTCAACCTGATTGGTGTAATACGAAAATATTTTCTTCACCCAGTCGGTATTACTTTGCTGTCGTCTGAGCGCTTTTACCCGATTGCCTGAATTGGTCAGCTCATACAGCAAATGTGCTCCAACGAGCCCGGTTCCACCTGTTACAAGTATCATATTTGGGATGTTTATTTATTCCACGGTGTCACTGCCTTCGCCCCAAATTCCTTCGCAGTAATCTTGGTAATCGGAACGATAAAAACACCAACATTGCGTATTGCAGGAGCACTGAACTTGAACGGAAGATGGCTGTATTGTGTCATGAATTGTTTGAAAAGCCGTTCTTTCTCAATATCGTCATCAATAAATTCAGCGGTTCCTTCAATATTTACCGATTTCGATTTAACACGGTAGCTGCATCCAACCTGTTCGTCCTGCCATGCCAACTCTTCGCCCAATGTCCAGTTGATGCAAACTTTCGGATTTTTTTTGATTGTCTCCCACATTCTTCCATGTTGGGCCGAATGCAGAATAACCCGGTCGCCGTCCATGGCAAAATTCATGGGCAAAATGTATGGCTCATCATTGATCGACATGGCCACATAGCAGGTTTTGCACTGTTTCAGAATTGCATCAATCTCGGTTCTGTCTTCAATAAAGTGTGTTCTCATAGTTTCTTAGCTGATTGTTCTAAATCCAAGCAATACCGAAAGATCTTTCAGTACTTCTTTCAGTTTCATGTGCTGGCCCATGTATTCCATTAGCTTTTCGGTGTCGTTGTTTTTACTGGCTTCGTTAATCTGATGTTCAAGCTTTTTCAGCATCAATTTTACTTTTTTCGACTTGTATTCCTGAACCAGTTTCGGAACCAACAGATACAATAACTCACTTTCGCTTTCGATAAAAGCGCCGCCTTTGCTCCATCGTTTGCTTTCAATGTATTTGTCGGCCATGATGTTGCTGGCGAATTGACTGATTTCTGCATCGGGATGCTGGGTGAAAAACTTTACCGGATCAAAATCCTTGTTGTCAACATTTTCTTCCAGCGTTGCAATAATGAAACTGAAAGTGGGATTTACCGAAGTCAGTCCGTCGCTCTGAAGTTCTGACAATACATAATACCCCACGGTATAAGATTTCATTTCATGGGTTTCATCGTCTTCAATATCAAATGCTTCCTGATGGAAATATTTCAGGAGAACACGGATGATCTCACGTTCTTCGGTTTCAAAATGATTGGCAACTTTTTTTTCAGTAACCGGAGCGGCTGGTTTTGAAGCCTGCATTTGTATTTCCTGAAGTTCCTTCCGGGTATGGTCTTCAGATTGTTTGTTCTGAATTTTCCTGATTTCGGAGTACAAAACTGCTTCCTGAACATCCATCAACCGGCTGCATTCCTTGATGTAAATGGTTCGGGTAATGGTATCCGGAATGACAGAAATGGACCGTACGATTTCGTTAACCAGACGAGCCTTCGAAACCGGATCGTTTTCAACGGTTCCCATCAAAAGCTGTGTCTTGAATTTTATAAAGTCGGTTTCGTTGGCTTTGATGTATTCAGTCAATTCGCCGGCACTCATCGAGCGGGCAAATGAATCGGGATCTTCGCCGCGTGGCAGAGGCAATACTTTTACGTTGATGCCTTCTTCCAGAACCATGTCGATTCCGCGCAATGATGCTTTTATTCCGGCATCATCGCCATCATACACAATGGTAATGTTGGGCGAAAAACGCCTGATCAGCCTGATTTGGTCAATGGTGAGTGATGTTCCTGACGAGGCCACCACATTTTCGATCCCGGCCTGATGAAACGAAAGTACATCGGTATAACCTTCCACCAGATAGCATTTATCGAGTTTTGTAATATCTCGTTTTGCCTGATAAATGCCATAAAGCGTGCGGCCTTTGTGGTAAATTTCCGACTCGGGCGAGTTGAGGTATTTGGCAACTTTCTTATCGTTGGTCAGGGTTCTTCCACCAAAGGCAATCACACGACCAGCCACGTTGTGAACCGGAAAAATCACCCGTCCGCCAAAACGGTCGCGCACCCACTCTTCGCGTTTGATAGTCAGTCCGGTTTTCTCCAGAAAGTCCATTTTGTAACCTTCGCGGGTAGCTGCCTGGGTAAAAAGATCTTTTCCATCGGGGCAATATCCGAGTTCAAATTTGGTAATTATGTCGTCGCGGATTCCCCTTTCGCGCAGGTAGCTCAGGCCAATGGTGCGGCCTTCATTCTCCTTCAGTAAAAAACGGCTGAAATACTTTTGAGCGAATGCCGAAACAATCATCATGCTTTCGCGCTCGTCTTTCAGTTGCTTTTCTTCCTGCGATTCCTCTTTTTCTTCAATCTCGATGTGGAATTTTTTGGCCAGCCACCGCAGTGCATCCGGATAACTGAGTTGCTCCAGCTCCATCACAAAGTTCACCGAGTTTCCACCTTTTCCGCAGCCGAAACATTTGAAAATTCCCTTGGCAGGCGAAACGGTAAAAGACGGCGTTTTTTCGTTGTGGAAAGGGCAAAGGCCGAGCTGGTTGACGCCCCGTTTTTTGAGGGTGACAAACTCCGACACAACATCCGAAATGTTTGCTGCATCTAATATTCGCTCTATGGTAGAAGGATCGATCATTGCTGCAAATGTAAAAATTTTAAGTTTGAATCGGGCATGAAGAGACAATCGTCCGACATGTGTCTGAAAGGGAATAAGGTTTAATAAATAACAAAAAATAGAACGCGGATAAAATATGATTTGGCGGATTAAAACTGATTAAAATCCCGACAAGTCGCGATGATTTTCTAAAGAAACACCTATAAAATATCAATCATCCATTGTCCTATTTTTCTTTTTCTGTATCCATTCCAATTTATTGGAATACAAATCCGTTTTCCATCCGCTAAATCCGTGTAAATCTGCGTTCTATTTTTTGTCACAGTCTTATGAAATATGTTTAAAACGTGTTGCAAATTCTTATGTCCGAACTTACAACCTCGTCCTGTCCGTTCAGGTGAATGGTTCCTTCAAAAAAGCTTTCGCCATCGAGCAGGTTGGGCATTATTTCCTGCACCAGGCTTTCCATTTGCAGGTTAAAGATATTCAGGATATCCACCCATTTCAATCGCCCTGAAATTTTGTTTTCCAACACTCCTGAAAACTTTGACGATTCGTAAACCAAATAAACGGTGGCTGAGCCTGTCGAAGCTTGGGTGGCTGAGCCTGTCGAAGCCTGAATGGTTTTTACCACCCCGCGCAAAACAGCTTCAGAAACTACCAGACCGCTTGACTCCTGAATGTTACGGATGGCGGCTGCATTCGTGTCTTCCAGAATTCCAACACTGCCTTTTATGCCTGAATGTTTCCGTTTCAAAGGGCCATCTTCGGCTATTTGCAGAAAAAGGATGTGATCTGTTTTGTTGTCAAAAATAAATGAAAGTGTTCGGATGGATGGATTGTAGTTTAGTCCTGTCATGGAATATTATACTTTCCGGCAAATTTAAGGAAATATTTCGGACGAAGGCTCGTCGCTGTTTTTGCGGTTTAAAAGATAACATTTCTCATTATTGGATTCCATCCTTCGAATGGAGACGGATTTTTTTCTTTTATTATTGTTGCAGCCTGTTTTATGTTGACAAACATGTGTTGACTGAGGCAACCTTTTAGCGGTTTTTGGAATCAATAGTATATGTTTCTTTAATAAGCAATCACCCTAAAAACCAAAAACATGGAACGAGCTCCACCCCTCAAATCCATCTACCTGCCAAAAGGTAAATTTGTTTATCCCGTTTTATAACAATTAATTCAAAAAAATCATGAAAACTACACTTTTAAAAATCAGTTTTATTTTCCTGCTCTTTAGCTTAATGGGGGCAGGGTGCGAAAAAGACGAGGAAGAACTACTTTGGGAAATATCCCCTGATAGTGAAACTGCAGTAATCCAAAAGGAAGTGGATGGCATCGAGTTCAAATTCTGTTTATTGAACGAGCAAGGTGACCCTGCAACGGTTTTTAATGAAGGCGAAAATTTCACTTTTAAGTTTTTGATTAACAATAAAACCACAGAAGCTCTGCCATTTTATGATTATGGAGTTTATATGACAAATGATTTTTTTTCTGTTAGGTCAACCCTAAAAGATTATGGCAAGCCATTTAAATTTCTCAGTTTTAGTTCAACCAAAGAAGCCAGATGGATTTTAGCTGAGGGTTATGCTGGTTTTATTGTTCCATGGCATGAAGAGAGAATTGAATTTCAAATGATGTATGGATTTTTTGAAGGCTTAGAACAACCATTTTTAGAAAAAGGAAAATATTACACACAAGTTTCTTATAATTTCACATTTGGTAGTCCAAATAAAGAGCCGGAAATTGAAACAGGTAAGTTAACTTTCAGGATAAACTTTGAAATAAAATAATCAATTATGAAAATTATTGTATCAATAATCTTATTTTTTGGAGGAATAATCACCTTATTCGCCCAAGTACCGACCCAAATGTTTGAAAAAGGCAAAGCTTTTGATAAACATCCAAACTTCAAAATCATCAGCCAAAATTCTCCAGTAAAAAAGATACCTATATTTGATCTTGGCCCACTTCTTACAGAAGATGCAGCGACTAAAAATTCAGATTTACCTTTCCGGTTTGGTAAGGCTATTGACGTTGATCTAACGTTAGAGGATGGTAAGTGGCAAAAAATGGATTCAACAGAAGTTTGGAGCCTTAAGATTATTTCACCTTTAGCATATTCCTTAAATTTTATTTTCTCTGTACTATCCCTTCCAGAAGGAGCTGAACTGTTTATTTATAATGAAGATGGCACAATGGTATATGGACCTGTATCTAAAGATCAAAATCGATCAGGAAAAATATTTCTTAGTGATATAGTACAAGGTGAATCAGCCATAATCCAATTGTCGGTACCAATAAATCAAAACAAAAAACCAGAACTAACTATCAATAAGGTGATTCATGGATACAAAAATCTATTTTCAAGTAACAAAACAGGCTATGGTGAATCAGGAGGTTGCACAGAAGATGTTGCTTGTTATCAAGCATGGAATGATGAATCAGACGGAGTAGTTCAAATACTTTTGTCAAGTGGTGATGAAATATGCTCAGGGGCATTATTAAACAACACTGCACAGGATTACAAACCGTATGTTTTAACTGCTTTTCACTGTATTGATATCGGTGCACCATTTCATGAATTCTTTGAACAGGATAGTATTTTACAAGATGTTGAAATTAATCAAGCAGAGAATTGGCTGGTTCGTTTTCGGTTCAGACATGCGACATGCGGAGGCAGCACCTTTGCGAATGTTATAACATATAATGGCAACGAATTTAGATCAGCATCGGTTAATACTGATTTTGCCCTCGTTGAACTGGAAGCTGATATTATTAATGATATTTATTCCGTAGGGTATAAGGTTTGGCTTGGTTGGGACCGATCTGGAAATATTCCAACTAATGGCACTTGCATTCACCATCCATCCGGAGACGTAGCTAAAATATCCTTTGAAGATAATAGTCTGACAGAAACAAGTTATGAACAAAGTTCGGGAACTTCTCATTGGAGAGTTTATAGGTGGGATAATGGTGTAACAGAAACTGCATCATCGGGGGCACCATTGTTTGATCAAAATAAAAGAGTGGTTGGTCAATTGCATGGAGGTAGTTCAAGTTGTAATCAACCAAATTCACCGGACTGGTTTGGTTGCTTTTATCGCTCTTGGACAGGAGACAGCACTAATACTACCCGCCTAAGTAACTGGCTACAACCGGCCGGAGCACCAATTGCACAACACTTAATTCTGTCCGTCAGCCCATGCCACAATATTCAGGAGGTACTGATTTGCTATGTATAGGGTCTACATCCTCTTTTTCGATTACAAACCTTGCTCCCGGATATTCATTGCACCATTGGAATGGGGGCAACGTTACTTTCCCAAACGGCAATACCAGTAACCCTGTATTGGTATCTGGTAGCTCGCAGGGTCAAGGTTGGGTGCAGGCGGTGATTAATACAGGCGCAGGTCAATACACCGTTGCGGCAAAAACTTTTTGGGTAGGGATTCCAACAGTTAATAGCATTACAGGCACTTCACCCATTGGTGTTTATCAACCGGCAACTTACTATGCCGAACTCTCAAGTTTTAGTAGCTTGCCCGATTCTTACTCTTGGGCAACAAGTCCATCGACTGGAGTAACAATAACATCATATGGGCATTATGCCAGCATCATGTTTACCCAACCAGGTTGGTATCAAATGGTAGCAAAAGCACATAACGCCTGCGGATGGAGTAGCTATGCAATGAAAATGGTGAATGTAATCAGTGGTTATAGCATGGCAATTTCGCCCAACCCTGCAACTGGAGAAACTACCGTTGAACTGGTTAACGACAATAAAGAAGTTCTTGCTTTATTAACTGAGTGGGATTATGAGATTTACGACTCGATGCAAAGCCTGAAAGAAAAGAAAACCAAACTTAAAGCCGCACAAACCAATGTAAACACCGCCAGTTGGAAAGACGGCGTTTACATTGTTCGGGCTAAAATTGGAGACGAAGTAATTACAGAAAAACTAATTGTAAAACACTAAGCATTTTAATGGATTCCATCCTTCGAAAGGGGGATGGAATCTATTTCTTCCACTAAACTTATTCCCTTTACTTTAACCCAACATTTCTTGAATCTTTTTATCAAAAGATTTGGCTATTATAAATAATTGTCGGAACTTGTTGACGATATTCTTTTTTATAACCAAAATTCAATTAATAATGTCATTAAGAAATTACACGTTTAAAGATGTTGTTATGCTCATGGCGGCTAAAACCATCTTACAAAGCATGCTTGAAAATCTGGGCGAGTTAAGCAAAGTCCGGACAAACTGGACAGAGGCCTACGTGACCGAACTGATCCTTAGAGTTGACACAGCCATCGAAAACTTCCTGGGGCTGGATAAGCAACAATCACTTCGCGAAGCTACCGATCTGTTAAATAGTATCATGGCACCAGCCTTGCGCGATCTGGGTTTCGTTAAAACACAAATCGAAGTTGATTTTGTTAACGAGGCAGGCGAAATGCTGAAATCCCTGGGGCTCAATAAAAACATTCACGGCGTTAACCAGGAAGGATTGATTGAACTTCTGTACAGCTTCAAGAAAGGGATGACCCCAAAACAGAAGACGACAATAACCCAAAAAGGTACCAGTCCTGTTTTAATTGATGGTATTGTTGCTTATGCAACCCAACTGCAACAAGCCAACCTTTCGCAGGAAAGCCTGAAATCATCGACACAGGAAGTTTCGCAGGAAGCAGTTGACACCTTCAACGGCATTTATAGCGAAGTGATCGGTATTGGAAAA